>URYM01000001.1 GCA_900552095.1 uncultured Blautia sp.
CCCCAGATTGTCTCAATATACTGAGGTTTTGCCGTATTAAACTCGATCTTTTCCCGGATCTTCTTGATATGGACCGTCACCGTAGCAATATCTCCGATTGATTCCATATCCCAGATTTCCTTGAACAGTTCATCTTTCGTAAATACTCGGTTGGGGTTCTGCGCCAGAAAGGCCAGAAGATCGAATTCCTTCGTTGTGAAATTCTTCTCTTCCCCGTTCACCCAGACCCTCCGGGCCGTCTTATCTATCTTCAGCCCGCGGATCTCAATAATATCATTTTCCTGCAGCCCGCTCCCGATCAGACGCTCATAACGCGCCAGATGCGCCTTCACCCTGGCTACCAGTTCACTGGGCGAAAACGGCTTTGTGATGTAATCATCCGCTCCCAGACCCAGCCCCCTGATCTTATCTATATCGTCCTTCTTGGCAGACACCATCAGGATCGGCGTATTTTTACTTCTCCGGATCTCCCGGCATATCTCAAATCCATCCATTCCCGGCAGCATCAGATCCAGAATAAACAGATCAAACTCTTCTGTGAGCGCTCTTTTCAGCCCCACATCCCCCTGATGCTCCGTCTCCACTTCAAATCCGGACAGTTCCAGATAATCCCGTTCCAGATCCGCGATCTCCGTCTCATCCTCAATGATCAGTATTCTACTCATTTACCGGTACCTCCTGATATTTTCTAAGCACAAAATACATCACCGTGCCAATATTTTCCTTGCTGGTGGCCCATACCTTTCCGCCATGATCCTCCATGATCTTTTTTACGATAGACAGCCCGATGCCGCTTCCTCCCTTGCTGGAGTTGCGGGAAGCATCCGTCCGGTAAAAGCGTTCAAAAATATTGACCAGATCCTTCTGAGCGATCCCCTTTCCGTTATCTTCAATCTCTACCTGAATGAAGTCTCCCACATCTCTTACCCGAAGGTTGATCACACCCTTCGCCTTATTCATGTATTTCAGAGAATTGCTCACAATATTGTTGATCACCCTGGTAATCTGCTCCACGTCCGCGATCACCTTCACATCATCCGCCACGTAATTCAGATAATTCAGCTCAACCCCCTTGGACTCCAGCTCCATCGCCAGTTCTTCCGCACAGTCATTAAAATACTCTGTGACCGGAACCTTGCTGAACGTATAGGGAATACGATTGGTATCAATCTTGGAGTATACCGTCAGTTCATTGATCAGCCGATCCATTTCATTCGCCTTATTGTAGATTGTCTTGATATAGCGCTCCCGCTTCTCCGGCGTATTGGCCACACCGTCCATCAGCCCTTCCGCATACCCTTTCACCGCAGTGATAGGTGTCTTCAAGTCGTGGGCGATATTGCTGATCAGTTCTTTATTCTCCTTGTCAAACTTCACCTTCTCCTCCGTGGAGGCCTTCAGCCGCTGCCGCATTTCTTCAAAATCCTGGCACAGATCATTGATCTCCACCACATCACAGCCTTCCACCACGAAGTCCAGATTGCCTTCTTTGATATTATTCGTTGCTTTCTTCAGAAGATTCAGCGGAGCGATTACTCCCCGGTAGGTCCACACGCACAGACACAGGCTTGTGACCACCAGGATCAGCACCACCACCAGAAGCATATTTGCAGTCAGACTCCTCACCTGAGGAATCACCGCATCCGCCCGGGTCACGATAAACGTACTTCCCCGGGAATCATCTGCAAACCGGAAATCCACCTGTTTTACCAGAGCCTGATCTTCCCCTCCGATATACAGTCCCTTATCTGATCCCGCCAGAAAATCTCCGTACCTAGGCAGTTCTGAAAATATCATCTCTCCGTCTTCCTGGGAACCACAGTAGTAGATCTCGTCGCCCTTTCTCACCAGAAGATAGGAATTCTGCCTTGCCAGGCGGTCGTTCAGCTGCTCCAGCTGTTCTGTATCTTCCAGCTGTTCCGGAGATGTCCTCGCCATCGTCTGAATATTTTCAAAAGTCTCCTTTGTCATCTGACCCAGAAGCGCAGAACTGTTGAGCATGGTATAAGTAGCATCCTCAATCCCATACTGTTCCTCAAGAATATTTAATTGATGCTGAGCAAACGCAACCAGTGAAACGGCAGAGAGCAGCAGGGGAACCAGAATGATTGCGAAAAACGATACGATAATCCTTGTCCTTAACTTCATAGAAACGTCCTCTCCATGCCTTACTGTGTACTATTATAGCATAGCCACTACCCTTTTTCACGTAAACAAAAGAAGACTTTTCTAAAAAGTTTCTAAACATTCACCCCTACTTTGCATCACACCGGATACCCCTGCTCTCTGTTAAGACTGCTTCAGAATCTCGATCACATTATCTCCCTTCATTTTTTTCATACTGTAAAGCATGGTGGCTGCCACAACCACGAGCACCGCTGCTGCCGAAATCCCCCAGTACAGCCAGGGCAGTGTAAATCGATAACTCACTCCAAAAGAAGTGCTCCGATATACAAGAAAACTGGTTCCCGCCGAAATCAGAACTCCATAACAAATGGAACGAATCCCATAAATCAGGCACTCACAACCCATCATCCGCCGGAATCCTTTCTGGGTCATACCGGCAGAGCGCAGCATGGCAAACTCTCTCCTGCGCAGAAACAGATTCGTGGAAATGGTATTAAAAATATTCGCTACCGCCACCAGGGACATCAGCGCAACAAATCCCCCGGTCAGAACACGTATCACCAGAATGATGCTCTGATCCTGCTCATAATCTGCTTTCAGGTCATAATAGCCGCACTGGTAGAAGGCGGAAGAAGCGTCCGTTCTCTTCTCTGTCAGTTCCCGGATCACTGCTTTGCGGTCCTCTGTCTTTAGATAGATATCCCGGCTGAATCGTTCTCTCTCACCGCCTCCTGCAAAAGTCTCATAAGCGCTCTCCGGCACCGTTACAGAAATACTGGCGCTGAAATAGCTCACCGTACTCTCCCGGGGCAGCTGATCCGTCTTCTTTTCAATCTGAATCGAAAAAGAATTTTCCAGCACTCCCGTCGCCACATAATCCTCTGTCATCTGCTCTATTCCACATTCCATCTCATAGCCTTCCGGAATATCCAGAAGCGTCTGGTTCTTATACTGGGAAGTTTCCTGATCCACACTGCGCACGGTATCTGCACAAATCCCCTTCAGACGGTCCTGCCCGATATAATCTTCTCCCTTTTCTCCTACGCTTTCGGCGTACTCCAGGAACTGCTCATCCGGAAGGATATTTATATGACAGCCAAAGAGCCTCCTTCCATCCGAACATTCCTCGCCGTACATAACCTCAGCTTCCTGCAGAAGCTCCCGGGGAAATACCGCCGACATGGACAGGTGGTCCGCCGGACGTATTTCTGATATTCCCTCAATCTGCTTTAGTTCTTCCATCGCTTTCTCTTTCTGCTCCTCACCTGAACCGGAAACCAGATCAGAAAGAGAGAGCCAGATATCCATATCTGTACTCCGAAATACTTCATCCCCCGCCGCAGTCAGATACTGGACAAAGGATCCCGCCGTCACGAAAAGGACAATGCTCAGGGTCAGAGAAACTACGGTCGTACGATATTTTTTCCTGTCCCTGCGATAATTTTTCGACGCCAGCATCCCTTCCAGCCCAAAGAGCCTCCCGGCCAGCCCTCCGGAACCCACCTTCGTATTTCTGATCTTTATATCCCGGCTGGAGCGTATCGCTTCCATGGGGGAGATCTGCTTTAACCTTCTGGCCGGGATCCAGACAGACAGCTTCACCGTTATCCACGCGATCAGAACCGCCGCCAGCACTGCCGCCCAGGATATTTTCAGAGAAATCTCTCCCCCATCCTCTCCATGGATCCATCTGGCCATCAACGGACCGATGAATCGAAGCGTAATTCCGATTCCCAGAAGTCCGGAAAGGATCCCCAGCGGAATTCCCAGAATACAGACCGAACGCGCTTCATAGTTCAGTGCTTTTTTCAGCTGCTTTTTCGTGGCGCCCACAGAACTTAAAAGTCCAAACTGGCGGGTCCGCTCCCTGAGAGAAATAGAGAAAGCATTGTAAATCAGAGAGACGGATCCCACCATGATCAGTCCGATCACGATGACCATCAGAGAAACCAGCACAATCATCAGATTTCTGTTATCTCCGATCCCATACCACTGAAGCAGATCATCATGAACGGCCGCCGAACCGCCCGGCGCCTCTTCTGCCAGCTTATCTTTGATCTCCTCGACATAGGAACACGTCTTACGCATATTCTTCATGCGGAAAATAATTCTCCGGCTTATCCCCTCATCCGCCCCCGGACCCAGAATAGCGTAAGACGCGCGCTCTTCATCATACGAGGTCCAGACAGAATTTGTATAAAAGCCGGTAACTCTGCAGGTCTTTTCCCCCGTCTCCAGCTGAAGCTCAAGCGAATCCCCTGTCAGGATCTGTCTGTCCGCCGGCAGGCCGCTGTTTATATATTCCGGCAGCAGAATTTCATCTTCATTCTCCGGAAGCCTTCCTTCCTGCAGTTCCACAGGAACGTTCTCAAAAAAGTCTTCCGAATAACTCTCCAGAACCAGACCGTTCTCTATCCCGTTCTCTTCCAGCTCACTGCAGGCAGCTGTTCCAAGCCGGACGGCCTCCGCCGTCATAGACAGCCGTTCATCTTCCCTTATCTCCTCCGCCAGTTTTTCTGAAATCCCGCTTACCACCCCGTGCCAGTTTCCTTCCTGCCGGATACTGCTTTCCGCCAGATACTGCTGAATGCTGGCTCCAAAAGAAGTAACTGCTGTAACCATCGCTGTGGAGAGCAGAACACCGATCATGGTTACAACGGTGCGGGACCGGTTCTGTTTCATCGTCCTTTTCGTAATCTCAGAAAAAATATTCATCGCCGGATCACCTCATCCCTGATAATCCGGCCATCTTCCAGCGCCAGGATATGATCTGCCTGAAGGGCGATATTTTCATCATGGGTAATAACGATCAGCGTCTGGTGATATTTCTCATGGGAGAGGCGCAGAAGACGCATGATCTCCTGGCTGTTCTTTGAATCCAGGTTCCCGGTGGGCTCATCCGCCAGCACCAGCGCCGGCCCGTTCATCAATGCCCTTCCGATCGACACCCTCTGCTGCTGTCCTCCGGACAGCTGGTTGGGGAGATGTTCCTCCCTTCCCTTTAACTTCAGAACTTCCAGAAGTTCTTCCAGACGCTCTTCATTTACCTTTCTCCCATCCATCAGCACGGGAAGCGTCATATTTTCCCTTACATTCAGCACCGGGATCAGATTATAAAACTGGTAGATCAGTCCCACCTGGCGGCGGCGGAAAATGGCCAGTTCCTCTTCATTCTGCGTATAGACATCCTTTCCATCCACATATATTTTTCCGGAGGTAGGCCGGTCCACTCCCCCGATGAGATGAAGCAGCGTGGACTTTCCCGAGCCGGAAGCCCCCACAATCGCCGCAAACTCTCCTTTTTTTACCGAGAAAGATACGTGATCCAGCGCTTTTACTGCATTTTCACCTTCCCCGTAAGTTCTGCACAAATCTTCTACTCTTAAAATTTCCATCTGTTCTGCCTCCTTATGCTCTGAGCATAGCATTCCCAGATGACACCCGCATGACTTTTCTGTGACAGTTCCGTCACTTTCACACAGTTCCCTTGTAGATCCGGATGGAGAAGCAGCTTCCTTTTCCCGGTCTGCCGGAAGCCGAAATCGTCCCATTCTCCCGGATCAGGATTGCCCTTGCCAGCGCCAGCCCTATTCCAAAACTCCCCTCAGCCGCCTGTTTTCCCCGGTAAAAACGCTCAAAAAGATGCGGCAGATCCTCCGGGTCGATCCCCGGTCCCTCATCTTCTATCGTAATCTCCGCATAAAGCGGATTTTCTCGCCCTGAGATCCTAAGAGTACCTCCTGTCGGATTATGCTCCATGCAGTTTTTCAGCACATTCAGGACTGCCTCCTGCGTCCATGTCCTGTCTCCCAGAAAACTTCCCTCCTCCACATCAAAAAGAAGGCTCTGCCCCCTAAGTTCAAGAGGAATCTCCAGCGGTTCCGCCGCCTGCCTTAAAAAGCCTTCCAGTTCGATCTGCTCCAAGTGAAACGGAATGCTTCCCGCATCCAGTTTGGACAACTTCAGCAGGCTTTCCACCAGCCACTCCACCCGGCCCAGAAGCTTTTTCATCTCCCTCAGAAGCACCCTCTGCCTCTGTCCGCCCATCTCTTCCTGCTGCAGCATCGACACCGTCAGATTGAGAGAGGTCAGGGGTGTCCTGATCTGGTGAGAAATGTCTGCCAGGGAATCTGCCAGATACTTTTTATCTTCCTCCAGCCTGTCTTTTTGTTCCCGCAGCCGGACAGTCATCTTGTAGATCTCATCCCTGAGAACCGCCAGATCTCCTTCCCTGCATTCTTCCAATTCCAGCCGTTCTTCGCCGTGGAGAATCCGGTCTGTCTCCTCGCTCAGACGGCGGATCTCCCGATAACGCCGGATTACATTCCCCCAGTTCAACACAGTCAGCACCGCCCAGACCGCCACAGCCATCCCCCCGGCTGCCCGGTTCAGGCAAAATCCCGCCGTCCCCAGAAGAATCCCCGCTGCCAGCCACAGACCGGCCTGAATTCTGACTTCTCTGTTTCTCCACAGTTCTCTCATTCCATCTTATACCCCATTCCCCGCACCGTTTTTATAATCTGCGGATTCTGGGGATCCTCCTCGATTTTTTCGCGCAGCCTTTTAATATAAACCGTCAGCGTATTATCGTTTACATATTCTCCGGCCACATCCCAGATTTCCTCCAGAAGCGCCGCTCTGGTCAGAAGCATTCCCCTGTGGTTTAAAAATACCAGAAGAAGCCTGTATTCAAGAGCAGACAGAAAAAGTTCTTCTCCCCGGCGCGTCGCCTGTCCCCGGGCCGTGTCCACCGCCAGCTCACCAATTCTCAAAACCTGCTGTGTCTTCCCGCAGCGCCGTAGCACCATCTTCATCCGTGCCGCCAGCTCCCGCGGCCGGAAGGGCTTGCTGACATAATCATCCGCTCCCATATCCAGTCCGGTGATGACACTGTACTCATCCCCGGAGGCGGTAAGGAAGATTACAGGAAGATCCCTCTCCGCCTTGATTGCCGCACACACGGCATAACCATTCCCCTGTGCCAGCGACACATCAAGAAGCGCCAGGTCAAAAACTTCTTCCTCCAGCTTCTCCATGGCTTTCTGCTGCCCATCCACAGCTGTGATCCGAAAGCCTTCTCTCTTTAAAAATGCCGTCAGATTCTCCACGATCGCCGGATCATCCTCCACCAGCAGCACCCGATTTTCCTGCATATTTTTTCTCCTTCCCTCCGCTTTCCTTTCAGTTTATCATATTGCCCCGGGATACGCAAAAAAATGCGGGCAGCGCCGTTCCGGCACACCCGCATTCTGTTCTTATAAATATTTCTTCAGATCCTCTGCCTTATCCAGCTTCTCCCAGGGAAGATCCAGATCGTTTCTTCCGAAATGGCCATATGCCGCAGTCTGTTTGTAGATCGGGCGGCGCAGATCCAGCATCTTGATAATTCCTGCCGGACGCATATCGAAGTTCTCTCTTACGATCTCCACCAGTCTGCTGTCAGATACCTTTCCGGTTCCAAAAGTCTCCACACGGATAGAGGTGGGATTCGCCACACCGATCGCGTAGGACAGCTGAATCTCACACTTGTCTGCCAGTCCTGCCGCTACAATATTTTTAGCCGCATAACGGGCTGCGTAAGCTGCAGAACGATCCACCTTGGTGCAGTCTTTCCCGGAGAATGCTCCGCCGCCGTGACGCGCCATTCCGCCGTAGGTATCTACGATAATCTTTCTTCCTGTCACTCCGCTGTCCCCGTGAGGTCCGCCGATTACAAAACGGCCGGTAGGATTAACAAAGAATTTCGTATCTGCATCCACCATATCTGCGGGCAGAACCTCGTCAAAAATGTACTTCTTCACATCTGCATGGATCTGCTCCTGCGTCACATCCGGATCATGCTGGGTAGAAAGGACTACCGCATCCAGACGCACCGGTTTTCCTGCCTCGTCATACTCTACGGTAACCTGGCTCTTTCCATCCGGACGCAGATAGGGCAGGGTTCCGTTCTTTCTCACCTCAGTCAGGCGGCGGGCCAGCTTATGAGCCAGGGCAATGGGATAGGGCATATACTCTTCCGTCTCATTTGTGGCATAACCGAACATCATTCCCTGATCTCCTGCTCCGATCGCTCCCAGCTCCTCGTCAGTCATGGAATGTTCCTTTGCCTCCAGCGCCTTGTCCACACCCAGGGCAATATCTGCTGACTGCTCATCGATTGCAGTGATCACACCGCAGTTATCCGCATCAAATCCGTATTTTCCCCTGGTATATCCGATCTCGCGGACTGTATCGCGGACGATCTTCTGAATATCTACATAAGCGCTGGTAGTGATCTCCCCCATAACCAGCACCAGGCCTGTTGTAATCGCTGTCTCACAGGCCACACGGCTCATGGGATCCTGCTCCATCAGAGCGTCCAGCACAGCGTCAGAAATGGCATCGCAGATTTTATCCGGATGGCCTTCTGTTACAGATTCTGAAGTAAACAGTAATTTTTCCATTTGATTCTCTCCTTTGTATTTTTCTGACCATAGAAAAAGCCCGCTTCTGATAAGCGGACTTAATAATCTGTTTTCTATCAAATCCCCTTATTGTTCGATTACACTCGCTCAGGTTGGCACCTTCCGCTTTGCGGGGTTGCCGTGGCTTCACAGGTCCTATGTACCTCCACCACTCTGAATAAGAGAAACTGGCTATTCTTTTGTCATGCACAACAATACCCCTTTTTGCCTCCCGCGTCAAGGGGTATTGTCAAATTTCTGCATTTTCTACAAATTAAAACTTAAAGACTGATACACTTAAGGGCGGCAGCTCATATCCGATGGAATACGTCTGCCCATCACACTCTTTCTTCTCCGCCTTGTAGATAAGCTGCTCCCGGTGATACGTACCGCCGTACATGGGATCCGCACTGTTCAGGATCAGCTGATACTGCTTGCGTCTGGGGACTCCGACCCGGTAATCCTTCCGTTCCAGCGGCGTATAGTTGCATACAAAGAGCAGATGATTTCTGCCTGTGGGAGAATACCGCACAAAGCTGAAAATGCTCCTGTCTCCGTCATTGGCATTGATCCACTGAAAAGCCTCCGGATCGCCGTCTCCTCCGTAGAGCGCCGGATATTTCTTATACAGATGCAGCATATCCCGGACAAAATCCTGCAGCTTCTGGTGCTTCTCCTCCTGAAGAAGATACCAGTCCAGTTCTCTGGCCTCACTCCACTCCTGCAGCTGGCCGAATTCCTGCCCCATGAAAAGCAGCTTCTTGCCCGGATGACCTGCCATATAGCCGTAGCCCGCCTTCAGATTCTCAAACTTTTCATCCAGATAACCCGGCATTTTATTGATCATGGAACATTTCAGATGAACCACCTCATCGTGAGACAGCACCAGCACATAATTTTCACTGTAGGCATACGTCATGGAAAAAGTCATCTTATGATGATTGTACTTCCGAAAATAGGGATCCAGCTTCATATACTCCAGGAAATCATGCATCCAGCCCATATTCCATTTCAGAGAAAATCCCAGTCCGTCATCCTCCACCTTCCCGGTCACCTTCGGCCAGGCTGTAGATTCTTCCGCGATCATCACCGCCCCCGGATTTCTCCCCAGCAGACAGGAATTTAAATGCTTGAAGAATTCAATCGCTTCCAGGTTCTGATTTCCGCCGTATTTATTGGCCACCCACTGGCCATCCTGCTTCCCGTAATCCAGATAGAGCATAGACGCCACCGCATCCACCCGGAGGCCGTCCACATGAAACTCCTCCACCCAGTAAAGCGCATTGGCCAGAAGGAAGTTCTTCACCTCCGGCTTCCCGTAATTAAAAATCTTGGTTCCCCAGTCCGGGTGTTCGCCCTGGCGCGGATCCTGATGTTCATAAATACAGGTTCCGTCGAATTCTGCCAGCCCGTGGGCATCCTTGGGAAAATGAGCCGGAACCCAGTCCAGGATCACTCCGATCTTATGCTTGTGCAGATAATTTACCAGATATTTGAAATCTTCCGGTTTTCCATAGCGGGAAGTAGGCGCATAATAGCCGGTCACCTGATATCCCCAGGAGCCGTCAAAAGGATGCTCGGCGATCCCCATAAGTTCCACATGGGTATATCCCATCTGCTTTACGTAATCCGTAAGCGCATGGGCCAGCTCCCGGTAACTGTAGAAACCATCCGGATTTCCCTCACTGGAAGGATGTTTCCGCCAGGATCCCGGATGAACTTCATAGATGGACATGGGCTGCTTTTTGTGATCCCACTCTTTTCTCGCTTCCATCCACCGGGCATCTCCCCACTTAAATCCGGAAATATCCGCCACTTTAGACGCTGTCCCCGGGCGCAGTTCCGCGCTCACTGCATAGGGATCTGCCTTGTAAAGTTCTCTTCCGTCTCCCGTCTCAATGCAGAATTTGTAGAGATCTCCCGGCTTCACCCCCGGAATAAATGTCTCATAGACTCCGATCGCTCCCACCCGCTTCATGGGCGCCTGTTTCCTGTCCCATTCATTGAAATCCCCAACCACAGACACCGCCTTGGCATTAGGCGCCCACACCGCAAAATATACGCCTTTTTTTCTGTTCCTGGTCACTGCATGAGCGCCCAGTTTCCTGTAAATATCATAATGGGTTCCCTGTCCGAACAGGTATTGATCCAGTTCCCCGAATACATATTTTTCTTTCATACCCTCTCTCCTTCTTTCCTGCCTCTGAAAATACGGCAGCCTGCCGCCTCCAGTCCGATCCGGAGTCTTCCATCTGAAGCTGCACACGCTTCCCCGGTCACGGCATCTTCATACTCCATACCTTCCGCCGGCACGGAAACTTCCAGTTCCGCTCCGCTGTTCTCATCACAGTTCACAGCAACGATCAGCGTTTCCTCATCCAGAATGCGGCCAAAGACATACTGGCAGTTTGTCAGAACCAGCTCTTTATACACACCGTAAACAGCCGCCTGGCTCTCCCTGTGGATCCTGCCCAGCGTCCTGATCCAGCCGGTCAGATCCGGATGGGGATTCTCAGAAATGATCCGCTCCGGCTCCAGGCGCGGCCGCATCGGACTGTCATCCGGTCCCTCTTTCTTTCCCTCAATGCCGAATTCTGAACCGTAATAGACGGACGGGATTCCCGGAAGAAAATATACCAGCGCATACACCGGAAAACTGTGCGCAAATACATTCAGTTCGCTGGTCAGGCGGTTCACATCATGATTATCCGCAAAAGTATAAAGCCGGCATCCCTCATACAGCCCCCGATTTCCCCAGGGATCCCCGAACTGGCGCCGTATGGTATGGGCGATCTCGAAGTAATTGTGCGTGTTATGCCCGGAGTAAAGCCCTTTCCTCAGTTCGTAATTCGTGACGGAGTGAAGGGTCTTCGCATTAACCCACCGGCTGTAATCCCCGTGGATCACCTCTCCCATCAGCCAGAAATCTGCCTTCTTCTCTTCCGTCCTTCTTCTCATCTCCTCCATGAAGAAAAACTCCAGCTGATCCGCGCAGTCAAGCCGGATTCCGTCAATGTCAAACGTATCGATCCAGAAGTCGATCACCCCGAAAAGATAGTCCTGCACCGCTTTTTCCCAGAGATTTAACTTCACCAGCTCATTGCATCCCCGCCAGCTCTCATAGGAAAATCCATCGTTATAACAGTTATTTCCTCCAAACCATACCCCTTTATACCAATTGCAGTAAGGCGACTGCTCCCTGTTTTTCTTTATATCTTCAAAAGCAAAAAATTCTCTCCCGGTGTGGTTAAACACTCCGTCCACCACAACTTTTATCTTCCTTCTGTGCGCTTCCCGCACAAAATCTCTGAAATCCCCGTTGTCCCCCAGTCTCCGGTCTACCTGCTTATAATCTCTGGTATCATAACCGTGGGTGGAAGATTCAAACAGCGGCCCGATATAGACTGCCGTACAGCCCAGCTCCTCTATGTGGGGCAGCCACTTTTTCAGTTCCTCAAACCGGTGAACGGTCGTCTCTTCTCTGTTTTCAAAAGGCGCACCCGTCATCCCCAGCGGGTACATATGATAAAAAACCGCCTCTTCATACCATTTTCCCATAAAAACCTCCGTCTTTTCCTCAGGAATAGATGCCGTACATAAACTGGTTTACGATCTGGCGGGTCTGCTCATCTGAGATCTCCACCTCACCCTGGCAGCTGTGGCTGACCATGAGAAAATGGTGATCCATCACCCCGATAAATCCCACTGCAAACTCTCTCTGCCGGCCTCTCATGTTCCCCAGCTGATGAGAAAATTTCTCAAAAATCCCCACAATCTGCTGATAGTACCGCTCGATCAGAGGATTGACCGCCTGATACCCGTCACTTTCCCTGCCCGAATAAAACAGCCCCAGCATAAAAAGATAAAATTCCCTGTTTCTGCAGGCAAAATCAAAATACCCTCTGGCTATCTGATAGAGCACGGACGGCAGATCTTTTCCTCCCTCCGCCGCCGTCTTTAGTTCCTCCTCCAGTTCCTGACACCGGGTGCTCAAAAGAGTTTCCAGAAGCCCTTTCTTGCTCCCGAAATAATAGTACAGCGTAGGCTTGGTGACCCCTGCCGCATCCACAATCTCCTGAACTCCCACCGCATCGTATCCCCGGACATAAAAAAGATGGAGCGCTTCACTCAAAATTGCTTCCCGATTGTCCATAGCTTCTCTCCTTTTTTTCATTATACCAATCGGTATATTGAAAGTCAATGGAGTTCTTTTACTTTGGAAAAAAGCCGGTACGCATTCCGCTCTGTGATCTCAATGACCTCCTCCCGGGAAATTCCCTTGATCCCGGCAATGGCATCCGCCACATAAGAAAGATAGCCGGAACAGTTCCGCTTTCCCCGATAGGGAACCGGCGCAAGATAGGGACTGTCTGTTTCCAGAAGCAGAGAAGAGAGAGGAGCATACTCCACCACCTCTTTTAATTTCCGGGCATTTTTGAAAGTAAGAACGCCGCCAACTCCCAGGGAAAGCCCCATGTTCAGATACTCCCGGGCCATCTCCACCCCATAGGAAAAGCAGTGGATCACTCCTCCGATCTCACCAGCCCGCTCTTCTTTCATCAGCTCCAGGGTATCCGCCGCCGCTTCCCGGCTGTGAATGATAAAAGGAAGCTTCTCTTCCCGGGCTACCCCCAGCTGCTCCCTGAACCACTTTTTCTGCACCTCATGGTTTTCTTTATCCCAGTAATAATCAAGGCCAATCTCACCGATGGCCACCGTTTTCGGATCCCTGGCCAGACTGTGCATACGGGCGATCACCTTCCCGTCCATCTCCCCCACTCCGTCGGGATGCACTCCCACTGCCGCATAAATAAAAGGATATTTCCCTGCCAGTGCCAGGGAAGATTCCATTCCCTCCACACTGGCAGAGACATTGATCACCTTCCCCACGCCTGCTTCCCGCAGTCCCTCCAGCAATTCTTCCCTGTCTTCATCAAAGGCCTCATCATCATAATGTGCATGGCTTTCAAAAATCATACGTTTTACACTCTCTTTCTTTTTCTGTCTCAAATTATAGCTTTTCCCGCTAAAAAAAGAAACCTCCCACAGGAGATTTCTTTTTTGGCTTTCTGTTCTTTATTTTCTTGTACGCAGCTTTTTCAGCAGCTGAACCACCGGCAGATTCACCAGCGCCAGTCCGTATACAGTAAACAGCTGAGCAAGATTCAGCGTCTGTACCTGGAAGATCCCGTGAAGGAACGGAACAGTGAGAACTGCGGTGATCAGCAGAAGGCCTGCCAGGAATGCACCCTGCAGATACCAGTTATCAAAAAATCTTCTGGTAAAGAGCACCGGTCTGTCTGCCTTACAGTTATAGCCATGAACCAGTCTGGCGGTACACAGCGTACCGAAAGCCATCGTGCTGGCCAGCAGCGCGCCGCCCTGATTCAGTCCAATATAGAATGCGATCATCGTGGTAACTGCCACACAGAGACCTTCCGTTCCCACAGAAAGCAGGAAGGAACGAGAGAGGATATTTTCTCCTGCAGGTCTCGGTTTTTCCTTCATCACCTCATGGGTGTGGGGTTCCAGACCCAGGGCGATAGCAGGAAGGCTGTCTGTCAGAAGATTGATAAACAGCAGGTGAACCGGCGCAAAAGGAAGAGGAAGCGCCAGAATCGAAGCGTACAGCACAGCCAGAATTGCTCCAAAATTTCCGGAAAGCAAAAACTGAATCGAACGCTTGATGTTCGCATAGATATTCCGCCCATTTTCCACTGCCTTCACAATGGTCGCGAAGTTATCATCTGTCAGAACCATGGAAGCGGCATCCTTTGACACTTCGCTTCCCGTGATACCCATGGCGACACCGATATCCGCCTGTTTCAGAGCAGGGGCGTCATTCACACCATCACCGGTCATGGAAACCACATTTCCCTTTTCCTGCCATGCTTTAACGATCCGGATCTTATGCTCCGGCGAAACACGGGCATAAACGGAAATGCCTTCCACAAAGTCTTTCAGCTGCTCATCATCCATGCCGTCCAGCACAGCGCCCTCGCAGGCCTCGGATTCATCCTCCAGGATTCCGATCCGTTTCGCGATAGCCGCCGCCGTAACCTTGTGATCTCCGGTGATCATCACCGGACGGATCCCTGCTTCCTTACAGCGGGCAACTGCTTCCGCAGACTCCACTCTGGGCGGATCCATCATAGCGATCAGTCCCAGGAAACAGAAATCCTGCTCCATTTTCTCAGAGCGTTCTTCCTCTTCCTTCGCAGGACGGAAAGCAAAGCCCAGCACCCGGAGTCCCTCTCTGGAAAATGCATCCACAGCCTCCAGAAGACTTCTGCGGTGTTCCTCCGTCATGGGAATTTCTCTTCCGTTCTCCCACAGACGGGAGGAAAGGGGAAGCAGCCCATCTGCCGCACCCTTGGACACCAGGATTTCTTCACCCTTTATCTGATGAAGCGTAGACATTCTCTTTCTGTCGCTGTCGAAAGGAATCTCGAAAATTCTGGGTTCCTCTGCTCTTAACTCATCCTCGGAAATTCCCTGCTGCTCTCCCAGACGAACCAGCGCGGTCTCGGTGGGATCACCGATCTCTCCATCCTCATTGATCCGGGAATCATTGCAGAGCATACTGTACTCCATCAGACGTCTGTGTTCCTCATCAGAAGCAGAAATCTCCGCCGCGGGAATCCGCTTTCCATTCATATAATAATACTCGACCGTCATCTTATTCTGCGTCAGTGTTCCTGTCTTATCCGAACAGATCACAGAAACGCTTCCCAGCCCTTCCACGGCCTGCAGCTTTCTCACGATCGCCCCCTCTTTCGCCATTTTCTGGGTTCCAAAGGAAAGCACGATCGTTACAATTGAGCTCAGCGCCTCCGGGATTGCAGCTACTGCAAGGGCTACCGCAAAGAGGAACGATTCCTGAACGCTGTTTCCGCGGAAAACATTCACACCGAAGAGAATACCGCAGAATACCAGGATCAGGATAGACAGTTTCTTTCCGAACTGATCCAGATTCACCTGCAGAGGCGTCTTTTTCTCGGACGCATTCTTCAGAAGCCCTGCGATCTTTCCTACTTCTGTTTCCATACCGATTCCCGTTACCAGGAAACGGCCTCTTCCGTACGTGACAAAACTTCCGGAGAATACCATATCCTTCCGGTCGCCCAGAGGAACCTCTCCCTCTACCGCATCCGTAATCTTCTCCACACCCAGGCTCTCTCCGGTCAGCGCGCTCTCATCCACCTTCAGGCTGGCGCTCTCCACCAGACGCCCATCAGCAGGAACAAAGTCGCCTGCGTCCAGAAGAACTTCGTCTCCTATCGTCACTTCTCTTCCCGGGATCTCACGGATCGCTCCGTCACGGATCACCTTTGCCATAGGCGCTGAAAGCGCCTTCAGGCTGTTCAGCGAATGTTCCGCCTTCACCGTCTGAACCGTTCCCAGGATCGCATTCATGGTAATTACCACCAGAATAACTGCCGCGCTCTCCCAGTCTCCCAGCGCTCCTGATACAATCGCGGAAATAATCAGGATAATAACAAGAAAATCTGCGAACTGTTCCAGAAAGATCTGGGGAATACTTTTTTTCTTTCCTTCAACCAGCTCGTTCCAGCCGTGTTTCTCCTGACGTCTTGAGGCTTCCTCGGAAGTCAGGCCATTTTTTGAATCAAGGGCATCTCTGGTTTCCTGCTCCGTCATTTGATAATACTCTCTCATAACGATTCTCCTCTCTCTATTCTGCCGTGCAACGTCCGTCTCTCATTGCAATAAAAAACGAGACTCTTATTGCACTGTCCTTATGCAATAAAAGTCTCGCTGTTTCATCACGATACGGATGGATCCCTCCATCGAGATTGACGACATCGCAAACGCATTTTCACGCGCCAGCTACTCCCTCTTATTAAAATGTAGTAAACCATCTTTTGCGCTCCGTGTCAAGCCCTCAGAGAAAATTTTATGATTTCTTTTCCTTCTTAGCAGATCTCTGCCCCTGCAGGCATCGGTTTCTCCGGCGTCATAAGAGCCAGATTCCCCTCTGCATCCTCCGCGCAGAGGATCATTCCTTCGGAAAGGACTCCGGCCAGCTTGGCCGGCTTTAAGTTGACCAGAACCATAACTTTTTTGCCCACCATCTCTTCCGGTGTGTAGTGCGCCTTAATTCCGGAGACGATCTGTTTCACCTGACTTCCGATGCGAACCTGGGAACAGAGCAGTTTCTTTGATTTCTTCACTGCCTCACAGGAAATGATCTCCCCTACCTGGAACTGCATTTTCCCAAACTCCTCAAAGGTGATCTCTTCCTTCGGCTCAATGTCGATCACCGGCTCTTCCAGCTTCTCCTCTTCCTTCTGCTCTGCCGCTTTTTTCGCCTCAACCTTCTCCAGAACCTCTTTTACATCCAGACGGGCAAAGAGGATCTCCGGCTGATCCGTCACCTTATTTCCGGATGTATACAGGCCAAAGGTATCCAGCTGCTCATAGGTGCGCTTTTCCGCATGCAGCTGATCCAGGATCCGCTGGCTGGTCTCCGGCATAAAAGACTCCAGCAGTGTGGCTCCGATACAGATGCCTTCTACCAGATTATAGAGAACCTCCGCCAGACGGTCTTTCTTCTCCTCATCCTTTGCCAGCGCCCAGGGCATCGTCTCGTCAATATACTTGTTGCAGCGCTTAAACAGGTTGAAGATCTCTGTTATGGCGTCTGCCACACGCAGATCTTCCATCTTGGCAGCTGCTCTTTCCCTGGTTCCCAGCACAACGGCCTTCAGATCTGCATCTACCTCTTCTGTCACACCGGTAGATTTTACCACGCCATCGAAATATTTATTGGACATGGAGATGGTTCTGTTTACCAGATTGCCCAGGGTGTTTGCCAGATCAGAATTCAGCCGCTCTACCATCAGCTCCCAGGTGATCACGCCGTCATTTTCAAAAGGCATCTCGTGAAGCACAAAGTAACGGACCGCATCTACGCCGAATACTTCTGCCAGATCATCCGCATAGAGCACATTTCCTTTCGATTTACTCATCTTTCCATCGCCCTGCAGCAGCCAGGGATGACCGAAGATCTGCTTCGGAAGAGGCAGATCCAGCGCCATCAGGAAGATCGGCCAGTAAATGGTATGAAAACGGATAATGTCCTTTCCGATCAGATGCAGATCAGCCGGCCAGTTCTTCTTAAACTGTTCCGTACTCTCTCCGTCGCAGTCATAACCGATACCGGTGATGTAGTTGGTCAGCGCATCCAGCCACACATAGGTCACATGCTTGGGATCAAAGTCCACCGGAATTCCCCACTTAAAGGAGGTTCTGGACACACACAGATCCTGAAGCCCCGGAAGGAGGAAGTTGTTCATCATCTCATTTTTCCGGGATACCGGCTGAATAAATTCCGGATGGCTGTTAATGTGATCGATCAGTCTCTGGGCATATTTGCTCATGCGGAAGAAGTAAGCCTCCTCCTTCGCCGGTGTGCAGGGCCGTCCGCAGTCCGGACATTTGCCGTCCACCAGCTGGGACTCTGTGAAAAATGACTCGCAGGGAGTACAGTACATTCCCTCATAGTAACCCTTGTAAATATCGCCCTGATCGTACAGTTTCTTAAAGATCTTCTGTACCTGTTTCTCATGATACTCATCCGTAGTACGGATAAATTTATCATAAGAAGTATTCATCAGATCCCAGATCCCCCTGATCTCTCCGGCCACCTGATCTACAAACTCCTTCGGGGTGATTCCTGCTTCTGCAGCCTTGATCTCGATTTTCTGTCCATGCTCATCCGTTCCCGTCTGGAAGAATACCTCATACCCCTGCTGCCGTTTAAACCGGGCAATACTGTCTGCCAGAACAACCTCATACGTATTTCCGATATGGGGTTTTCCGGAAGTATAGGCGATCGCCGTCGTCATATAAAATTTCTTTTTTTCCATTCCTTTTCTCCTTTTCCTCTTATTATTTAAGAAAGAATTCTGCTTTGCAGAATTCTCCGCCTGCAAAAGAAAAAGCCCATCTCCCCTGTGCTCAGGGAAGACGAGCCTAATACCCGTGATACCACTTCCATTTATCCGGATCTCACGATCCGAACCTCATCGGGTACCTGCATACCCTCCCGCTGTAACAGGCGGACCTGTTGCCGACTTGCCGAAAAGCCCCGGACAAAAATTTTTCTCCGCCTTCCGGTTCATCCGCACCTCTCAGGAGCCATCTTCTCTGCCTCGCATCCGTATCCCTTTTCAGCTGCCGGGACTCTCTGGCACTTCGCCTGGTAGATACTCTCTCCGTCATTGTGTTTCTCTTCGTTTAGACTAGCACATTTTAATCTGTTTGTAAAGGCAGAACAGGTACAAGTCCGGATAATCTACCGAACCTGTACCCGCTTTTTATCTTATTTTATTACCGCACTGAGCGCAGAATGTTCCCCCGTCCTTCGACTCTGTACCGCAGGACGGACAGATCACCGGCTCTTCTCTCTGCTCCGGAACGAGCCGCTGCATATCCAGAATTTCAATTTCCCTGTAATAGTCCGAAATCTTCTGTTCTGACTGGCGCACCAGTTTCAGCATATCCGGATAAGGAAATGTTTCTTCTTTTGCATCCCGAAGATACAGGCGCATGATATAGAGACACATCTCATTGATCTTGGACTCTTCTTCCCTGATCTGCTTCTTCAGGCTCACCGCCCGGCTGCTTTCCTTGGCTCTCTGAGTCGTATCAGAAACGATTTTCCCCAGATCATTCCCGGTCTCTGAAATCTTCTCTCCCAGCTTGTTAAAGAAAGACATACTTACTTCCCCTGTCCTTAAATTACCTGTTTCAGTTCCAGATCATCGGTCACAAGAAGCAGATCCGCCTCTTTGCCCACTGCGATAGAACCCACCTGATCGTAGATCCCAATGCTCTTTGCCGGGGTAGCTGTCGCCGCCAGGATCGCCTCACTCTGAGGAATCCCAAAAGAAACTGCCTTTCTCATACAGTCAAACAGGTTGGTGGCAGAACCGGCGATCGTTCCATTTGCCAGCGTTGCCTTACAGTCTTTTACCGTAACTTCCTGTCCGCCCAGCTGATACGTTCCATTCTCCATTCCTGTAGCCATCATAGAGTCGCTGACCAGAGCAACCCTTCCCGTAAAGAGCTGGAAGGTGGCACGCACAACGCTGGGATGAATATGGATTCCGTCACAGATCAGTTCTGCGACGCAGTCTTTGTGATCGATCGCTGCACCGATCATTCCCGGATCTCTGTGAGACAGAGGCTGCATGGCATTATAAAGATGCGTGATATGCAGAGCACCGTTGTCCATCGCTTCCTTGGCACAGGTATAATCCGCTGCGGTATGACCCAGAGAAATCTCCACTTTATCGTGATAGTCCCGGATAAATTCCTCCGCTCCCTCCACATTGGGCGCCAGCGTTACCAGTTTGATCAGCCCTTTTGCCGCCTTCTGGCAGGCATCAAAAAATTCTCCGGTAGGCTTTCTGATGTAGCCTTCCACATGGGCGCCCTTTTTCGCCGGATCAAGGAACGGCCCTTCCATGTTGATTCCCACGATCCTCGCCTGATCAGAAAAATCACCGGCCTCATGCGCCGTCGCAAAAATCTTCTCCAGTTCCTCCAGAGGCAGCGTCATGGATGTGGGGCAGTAAGAAGTAATACCACAGGATTTCTCATAGCGCAGCACAGCCTTCAGCCCCTCTGCATCCGCATCGGAAAAATCATGGCCGTAAGCGCCGTGGCTGTGAATATCTACCAGCCCGGGAATCACCTTCAGACCTTCCGCATCGATCTCCGTCCTGTCTGTTACTTCCTCCTCAGAAGCCACCAGCCTGTGATTTTCTATGAACAGATCCATCTTCCTGAAACTGCCATCCTCCTGAAATACCAGTCCGTTTCTAATAATCATTTCTTATATACTCCTTTTTCTCTTGCCAGAGACAGAGCATCCTCATCTGCGATAATAATTGCATCTCTGTGCAGCTGCAGGATAGATGCCTGTACATGGGGGGTTACCGGTCCGAAGAAAGAATCATAAACTGCCTGTGCCTTGTTCTTTCCGGAAGCGATCAGAAGCACTGTCTTTGCATTCATGATATTTCCAATACCCATGGTATATGCATACTTCGGAACATCATCGATGGATTCAAAGAATCTTGCATTTGCCTCAATCGTGCTCTCGGTCAGCTTCACGCAATGCGTTCCAACCTTGAACTCCTCTGCCGGCTCATTAAATCCGATATGACCGTTTCCGCCGATTCCCAGAAGCTGCAGATCAACGCCTCCCACAGATTCGATCACTGCATCATAATCGGCACATGCCTTAGCTGCATCCTCTTCCAGACCATTGGGAACAGAGGTGCGGCTCTTATCAATATTTACATGATTAAACAGATTATCGTTCATAAAATAGCGATAACTCTGATCATGGTCACCGGACAGGCCTTTATATTCATCCAGGTTTACAGAAGTTACCTGAGAGAAATCCAGTTCGCCTTCTTCATACTTTTTGATCAGATTTTTATAGGTTCCTACCGGTGTGGAGCCTGTTGCCAGTCCCAGAACAGCGTTAGGCTTCAGTGTAACCTGTGCAGCAATGATCTCTGCTGCTTTTTTGCTCAAATCTTCGTAATTTTTTGCTTCAATGATTCTCATAGTAACTTCCTCCTAATTTCAATGTACCTTCATTATACGGCTATCCTATCTTAATTTCAACTGATACCGTTTTTTCCAAATAAAATTAGCTCTTGACAGAAGATTTTTCTTATATTAAACTTAATAATCATTACTATTATCAAAGAGGAGGGAAAACTGTGAGGACGCTGAAATACAGCCGCCAGAGAGAATCCATCAAAGAGTTCCTGGCTGGAAGAAAAGATCACCCTACCGCCGACGTAATATATGAAAATATCCGTCTGCAGTACCCCAATATCAGCCTTGGAACCGTCTACCGAAATCTTTCTCTGTTAAGCAGTATCGGAGAGATCACAAAGGTAAGTACCGGAGACGGTGCGGATCACTATGACGGGAATGTACATCCCCACAATCATTTTATCTGCAATAAGTGCCATTGTGTCATTGATCTGGACATGGAGAGCATTGATTTTATCAAAGATACCGCTTCCAGAAACTTTGATGGAAAAATAGAAAATTATGTGACTAATTTCTATGGTCTCTGCAAAAAATGTTTATAAAGTCATTTTAAAGTATTGACAGGAACAGATAGTTGTGTTAGATTAATTATAGTAACAATTCCTATTATTAATGATTATGAAAGAAAAGGAGAATATAAAAATGAAGAAATTTGTATGTGGTGTTTGTGGTTATGTTTACGAAGGCGAAGCTCTGCCGGCAGATTACGTTTGTCCCGTATGTAAGGCTACCGCTGACAAGTTCCAGGAGCAGGCTTCCGATCTTTCCTGGGCTGCTGAGCATGTAGTAGGAATCGCTAAAGGCGTAAGCGAGGATATTCTGGCTGATTTAAGAGCAAACTTCGAGGGAGAGTGCTCTGAGGTTGGTATGTACCTGGCTATGGCTCGTGTTGCTCACAGAGAAGGTTATCCGGAAATCGGCCTGTACTGGGAGAAAGCTGCTTACGAAGAGGCTGAGCACGCTGCAAAATTTGCAGAGCTGCTGGGCGAAGTTGTAACTGACAGCACCAAGAAAAACCTTGAAATGCGTGTTGCAGCTGAGAACGGCGCTACCGCTGGCAAGTTCGATCTGGCAAAACGTGCAAAAGCTGCTGATCTGGACGCAATCCATGATACCGTTCATGAGATGGCAAAAGACGAAGCTCGTCATGGAAAAGCTTTTGAAGGTCTGCTGAAGAGATACTTTGGCTAATCCTTCAATCGATAAAAGAGGAGAAGACTTCAACAAAGTTCTTCTCCTCTTTTCTTTTTACTCCTCTTCTCTCATCTCCTGCAGAAGTTCCCAGAACTCCCGGGAAGTTTTGCTGGCTGCCAGCCGGTCCACATTTTCCTCTTCCATCAGAATACCGGCCAGCTCGCTCATCAGTTCCAGATGACTGTCCGCATCCACCGCCGCCAGGGTAATGATCAGTTTTACCGGATCAAACCCTTCGCTCCCAAAGGGAACAGGGGGATTTAAGGTGGTAAAGCAGACAGCCAGTTCTTTCACACCGCACTCCGGTCTGGCATGCGCCAGAGCCACATGATTTCCCAGCACAATATAGGGGCCGATCCTGTGCACGGCTTGGATCATCTCATCAATATACCGCTCCTCGATTTTATCTGTTTCCAGCAGATGTTCTGCCGACTTTCGGATGGCATCCTCCCAGTTTTCTGCTTTTACCCCTACTTCAATATCACTTACCATTACCTGCTCCAGCATAATCTGTCTCCTTTCTAAAACCGGCCATAATCTTTTATAATGTCATCCAGATTCACTTCTTCCAGTGATTCTGCCAGCTGATAATATCCCTCAAATTCACAGTATCTTGTAATCTGATTGGGGATGACAAGGCAGGGCATTCCGGCTCTTTTTGCCGCTGTCAGTCCGTTTCCGGAATCCTCCACCGCCAGGCACTCTTTCGGATCACATCCTAACAGTTCCGCCGCTTTCAGAAAAATATCCGGTGCAGGTTTTACCTGTTTGCTCAGCTCCGCTGTGGAAAATACTTCAAAATCATTTAAAATCCCCAGACGCTCCAGATGAAACACAGGTTTTCTGCGGGTTGCAGAGGTGGCGATTGCTAGCTTCAGATCTCTCTCCTTCGCCTGACGGATAAATTCCAGAACTCCCTTCATCGGCGGAAGCTTGCAGGTTCTTCTCACAAATTCATCAGCTACCTGCCGCTCAAACCCGTGGAAATCAATCTGGCCTCCAATTTCTTCTCTCAGAAAGCGAAACAGCGCCTCACTGTTAGCTCCTACACAGACCAGATAATCCGTTATCTTCAGTTCATACTGATACGTATCTCTCAGCCAGTCCCTGTAAATATAATACCACTCCGATTCGGTATCTACAATCACTCCGTCAAAATCAAAAACAACCGCCTTTAACATACAATCTCCTTAAGCCCTTGCAGACTTTATCTCATTTACAAGTTCCTCATACTCCGGTGCATTTAAGTAATCCTGGATTGTGATCAGCTTTGTATCCGGCTGTTTTTCCCTCACAATCTGCTCCAGAGATGTGTGCGTTACCAGAAGATCCGCCTCCTGCGGCAGATTCATCACAGGCGCATGCTCTACCTGAATATCTGTAATTCCCGCTTTTTTCAGTTTCTTTGCGATCACTGACGCACCCATGGCACTGGAACCCAGACCTGCATCACACACATAAATAATCTTTTTTACCTTCGCATAATCAACTTCAGCCTCTTTTTCCTCGAATACGGAAGAAATGCGGGATTTCTTTCCCTTCAGAGCTTCCATCTGCTTTGCCGCTTCTCTTAAGCTTCTGTCTCCTTCTTCCTCGTCCATCTTAGAATGTTTTACAATGACAGAGGCAACCAGGAAAGAGACTGCCGTAGAGGCCAGGATGGATACAAGGATCATGATCTGATCCCCGGCAGAAGCCATCATCATAATCGTAATAATACTTCCCGGAGAGCTCACTCCCACAAGACCGACATTAAACAGCGTAAACAGGAAGGTTCCTACTGCTCCTCCGGCAATCGCCGCAAGTACCAGAACCGGATTCATCAGAATAAACGGGAAATAAATTTCATGGATACCGCCGATCGCATGAATCAGGGTAGCGCCGTAGGCATTTGCCTTTGCTCTTCCTCTTCCAAACACACAGTATGCCAGCAGAATTCCAAGACCGGGTCCGGGATTGGATTCCAGCAGAAACAGCACGGACTTTCCAAGCTCATTTAACTGAGCTGTGCCAAGAGGTGTTAAGATTCCCTGACCGATCGCGTTATTCAGGAACAGTACCTTCGCCGGCTCAATGAAGATTGCCGTCAGCGGCAGCAGATTATTATTTTCCAGAGCTGCCACTCCTGAAGCAAATACAGAGGAAAGGGAAGTGATCGCCGGAGCCAGACCCACACATCCGACAATGGCCACGGCCGCTCCCAGAATTGCAATCGTCAGATTCCCCACCAGCAGTTCAAATCCAACCGGGATATGGGGATTGATCACCGCCTCTGTCTTCTTCAGCAGCCAGGCTGCCAGCGGAGCAATGATCATAGCTCCGAGCAGCATGGTAACATTGCTTCCGACAATCACACCCATGGTGGCAAATGCCCCGATTACCGCTCCTTTATCTCCATAGACCATTTTTCCTGCCGCCACACCGATCAGAATCGGCAGCAGATAGGTCAGCATCGGTGCAATAAAACCTTTGAGCATATCATTAGACAGCCAGATACCGAGCGCTGTCAAAATCCCCCATCCCATAAATGCTCCCAGATTCGGAAGCACCATGGCGCTTAATTTTCCGCCGAAGCGCTGTGCTTTCACACGATATGAAACTTTTTCTGACATAATTTCTTCCCCCAGCATACAGATTTTTACAGTTCTACTTCCTTTCCTTCCCGGATGGAACGCTCAATCGCATCCACCACGCGGAGCGCATCGTAAGACTGCTTCGGTGTAATAACAGATTTCGTATTATTTGCCACATTATTTACAAAAGCCATAACTTCTTCTGCCAGATCTCCGCACACCTCTCCATTTACGTAATACCAGTGTCTGGAATCCGGATACTGCACCCCATTGCCCGTCACAAATCTTACGCCATTGTCGCAGGAATCCACATAAGCGACTCCTTTGGTTGCAACCAGCTCCACCTTATCATCAATAATCGTAGGTGAATTTTCCGGAAGTGTCCAGCAGGCTTCCATACAGGCAATCGCACCGTTTTCATAGGTCACGATAGCATAGATCACATCGTTCATTCCATTTTCTTTCAGAAGCACACTGCGGTTTCTGGCAAATACCTTTACCGGCTGGCATCCCATCCACCAGTTTACATAATCAATATCATGGATCATTACATGCATGCTCAGATCAGATGCTCCGATATAGCGTCTCGGCCCGATGATCGGACTGTTTCTTCTCACGTAGCAGTGAATAATATCTCCCAATTCTCCCCGATCCAGCCGTTCCTTGATCATGGCAAATCTGGGATCGAACCGCAGCAGAAAACCGGTTGTAAATACTTTATCATAATCTTTTACCAGTTCATACATCGCTTTTCCGTCTTCCAGCTCTTTTGCCAGCGGTTTTTCCAGAAGAATATGTTTCTTTGCCGCTACAGCCAGTTCTACGGCCTCCCTGTGCATATTGTCCGGCAGAACGATGCTGACCGCCTCAATTTCCGGATCTTGAAGCATTTCCCTGTAATCTTTATAAAGCCGGACTCCCGGAAATTCTGTCTCCAGCTCCTTTCTCCTCTCATCCTTATACTCACACAGAGCCGTCAGTTCCACCTGCGGCAGCTTACGGTAAATCTGCGCGTGATAAGTCCCCATCTGTCCTACTCCGATTACACCTGCTTTAATCTTGCTCAATTTTATTTCCTCCTTTTCTTTTCCTGTACGGTTCGTTTTCGTTGTATTTATTGTAAATAATATCCAGGAACTTTTAAAGACAAGCAATTTCCTCTTTATCCGGCAATTAGACTCACACTTTTTTAGATATGTCTGCCATATAGAGTGGCAGTTCCTTAACTTGTCAAACATAAGGGTTCCATGTATACTCAATATAATGAAGAAAGGGGGAATTCTGTCATGTTTCAAAACTCACGCTTAAACGAACTTCTGAAATATTTTCTGGCACACAGGGAGTATACCCCCTCTTCCAAACTCACCGGACATTTTCAGATCTCCGAGCGGACACTCCGGGGAGATGTCCGCGCTGTCAATGACGAGCTGAAAAAATACCACGCACAGATTTCCGTAAAACGGCGGGAAGGCTACTATCTCCATCTGGAAGATCCCTCCATCGCCGCTTTTCTGGAGGAATCTGTCAAAACCCGGGATTCCCAGCTGGACTCTGTGGACAAACGCATCAATCATCTGATTATAAAAATGCTCTATACCACAGATTATCTCAGTCAGGATGACCTGGCCGATGAAGTTTTTGTCAGCCCCTACACGGTGATCAATTACCTGAAGACGATCCGGACAATCCTGTCCCGCTATGAACTCACACTCCAGACAAAGGCCAATCTGGGATATAAAGTTCTGGGAAAAGAATCAGACAAGCGAAAATGCATTTTTGACCTGCTTGCCTCCACCTACCAGCAGTACGCCTTCTGGTTTTCTGATGATCAGAAGGAACTCTTAAATCATGTAAATCTGGAACGGATCAAAACGATCGTCATCGAATTCAACCGGAAGTACGATCTGCATTTTTCTGATTTTAACCTGAAAAATCTGATCCTGCATATCGCGCTCTCCATCTCAAGGCTTCAGATCGGCCAGTCTATCCCGGAAGGAAATTTTCCGGATTTTTCCGAGGCTGATGAACTTCTGCATCCTCTGATCCGGATGATGGAGGAAGAATTCCAGGTGGCCTTCGGACCCGGTGAGAAAAATTATGTATACTCTCACTACGTTTCCAATACCGGAGATCTGCTGGATCCCGGATATAACGACGATTATATCTTAAAACTGGTGGAAGATATTCTGTATTACATCTACGAATCGTACCATATAGATCTGAGGACAGATATGATCATCCTGAATGATTTAAGCCAGCATCTGAAATCCATCTTAAGCGCAGAATACTATAATCTTCCCAAGAAAAATCCTCTCCTGAATACGATCCGGTCCAATTATATCCTGGCCTATGAAATTTCAGAGACAGCCGTATCTCAGGCTTTTGAAAATGAACCTTTCCAGCTGTCTGAAGATGAGATTGGATATGTGGCCCTCCATGTGGGCGCCGCCATTGAACGCTACTTTGATTCCCGGTACGTCTGCCGGAAAAAGGTGCTGATCGTCTACAAAAACGGATATGCAGAGGGAAGTTTTCTTGCCTCCAAGCTGAATACCCTGTTCAAAGACGCCCTGAATATCGTGGGAAAATATCCTTCCAACGAACTGACTCCTTCCGTCTGCCAGGAAGCGGATCTGATCATTTCCACAACGGCGCTCAAGGAAATCCCGCAGATCCCCATTGTGGTTATTGATATTCCTCTTCTGAAAAAAGACATCGAAAATCTCTCCCGGGCTATCACCCGCGAAAAAGAACATCCGATCCGTCAGATCGCAGATCTGTTTTCTCCGGATCTCTTTCTCCGTTCTTCCGCTGCGAGCCGGGATGAGATCATACACAGGCTCTGCTGTCTGCTGCTGGAAGACGGCGGAGTAAAAGATGATTTTGAAAAAAGTGTGCTGGAACGGGAACAGCGGATCTCCACAGCCATGGACGGCGTCATCGCCCTGCCTCATCCCATGTCCATCTGTTCCACAAAAACCAGAATCGCCGTGGGTATCCTTGAAAAACCAGTTCCCTGGTCAGAGAAAGATCAGGCACAGATCGTCCTTATGCTGAGCCTCTCCGATGACAAGCGAAAAGATCTCAAAAAACTGTATGATACATTCGTGGCCATAACAAACAATCCTCCTCTGCAGAACCTTCTTCTGGAGGCCAAAACGATCTATGACTTTCTGCAGATTCTGGAAGATCACATACCGGCGGATGACTATTAACTTCAGGTCTGAAGCTCTCAATTTACAAAAAATCACCGCAAAAGCATGGAAACAAAAATGCTTTTGCGGTGATTCTTTTCAGATCACGGATCCCTGTTAATACTTCCGGAATCGCTGATACCGTCTCTTCGTCAGCCTGTCTCTTATACACATCTGACGCTGCCGACGATCTT
>URYM01000002.1 GCA_900552095.1 uncultured Blautia sp.
GTAGGATCGTCGGCAGCGTCAGATGTGTATAAGAGACAGGCCATCAGCTGGCACGCCTTCTCCGTCTCTGCCAGTCTTAACATATCCGGCAGAATGTCCGCCAGAGATTTTACCGCATCATCCAAATCTCCGGAAGTAAATGCAAAACCGTAGGAATAGATATCGTTGGCATCCGCAGTTCTCGTCTTGTACTCGAACACGGGAATGTCCACACTCATCACATTCTTCCTGTCAGCTTCCAGATATACCTCCTGTTTTGGCACCATCAGGGCTGTGTGGAGCGCCTGCTCCGACATACCCGCTTTGGCGATGACAAAATTCTTATTGGCGGAAAGGATTCCTGCCTCCACCTTCTGGCGGAGAGCCATGTTTTCCCGAACCAGATCCAAGAACTGACGCATCAGCTCGTCCCGCTTATCCTTCAGAAGCTTGTGGCCTCTGGTAGCGGTAATCAGCTTTTTCTTCTGCTTCGTCAGCTCCATCCGGGTTGGATTTACCTGGGTTGATGCCAAGTGTACTCACTCCTTTCCCGAGTTTTTTTCTCACTCCTTGCCGTAATACTGATCCAGGAACTTATCATCGATTCGTTTCAGTTCGGATCTGGGCAGGATGGACAGGAGCTTCCAGCCGATTTTCAGAGTCTCCTCGATATCACGGTTGGCATTATATCCCTGAGAAACGTATTCTTTCTCAAAGGCATCCGCAAATTTCGCGTAAATAAGGTCAATATCGGACAGAGCAGCCTCACCCAGGATAACCATCAGCTCCTTCGCCTCTTTACCGCGGGCATACGCAGCAAAGAGCTGGTTCATGGTGTTGGAGTGGTCAGCTCTTGTCTTCCCTTCGCCGATACCCTTATCCTTCAGACGGGACAGGGAGGGCAGTACGTCGATCGGCGGTGTCACACCTTTCCGGTAAAGCTCACGGCTTAAGATAATCTGTCCCTCTGTAATATAGCCGGTCAGGTCAGGGATGGGATGGGTCTTATCGTCCTCGGGCATAGTCAGGATCGGGATCATGGTGATACTTCCCTTTTTGCCGTTCTGACGTCCTGCTCTCTCGTACAGAGAAGCCAGGTCGGTGTACATATATCCCGGGTAGCCACGGCGTCCCGGAACCTCCTTGCGGGCTGCGGACACCTCACGGAGTGCATCCGCGTAGTTGGTAATATCGGTCAGGATAACCAGTACATGCATATCCTTTTCAAATGCCAGATATTCCGCAGCAGTCAGGGCCATTCGCGGAGTTGCGATACGCTCAACAGCCGGGTCATTGGCCAGGTTCACAAAGAGAACCGTACGGTCAATCGCCCCCGTCTCCTTGAAGCTCTCAATAAAGAAGTTGGACTCCTCAAAGGTGATACCCATAGCCGCAAATACTACGGCAAACTGCTCGTCTTTTCCCCTTACCTTTGCCTGGCGGGCAATCTGAGCCGCCAGCTGAGCATGGGGCAGACCGGAAGCTGAAAAGATCGGCAGCTTCTGGCCGCGAACCAGTGTGTTCAGGCCATCAATAGCTGAAACACCGGTCTGGATAAACTCCTGAGGATAACTTCTGGCTGCCGGGTTCATCGGCAGACCGTTGATATCCATACGGGCATCGGGAAGAATCTCCGGGCCGTCATCAATAGGACGTCCCAGTCCGTCAAAGACACGGCCCAGCATATCTCCGGATACGCCCAGCTCCATGCTCCGTCCCAGGAAACGCACTTTACTGTTGCTTAAGTTGATACCGGTAGAACTCTCGAAAAGCTGTACCAGCGCATTATTTCCATCAATTTCCAGAACCTTGCAGCGGCGGATCTCGCCATTGGCCAGTTCGATCTCACCCAGCTCATCGTAGGTGACATTTTCCACACCGCGGACCAGCATCAGAGGACCGGCCACTTCCTGTATGGTTTTATACTCCTTCGGCATTTAGAAGTCCTCCTTTCTGCAGGCGTCAGCTACTTCTGCTGCCAGCTGCTCCGTCACTTTTTTATACTCCTCATCCAGATGATCTTCCAGTGTATATTTATAACGTCCGATCGCCTCACGAACTGGCAGTTTCACCAGATCATTCACAGAAGCGCCTTTTTCCAGTGCTTCCACAGATTTCTCATAGTAAGCGATTACCAGACGCATCATCAGGAGCTGTTTCTTCAGAGAGGTATAGGTATCTACCTCATGGAAAGAGTTCTGATGCAGGAAGTCCTCACGGATGGAACGGGCAGCTTCCATCTTCAGCCGGTCTCCCGGTGACAGGGCATCCATACCTACCATCTTAACGATTTCTTCCAGCTCTGCTTCGTCCTGCAGAAGGCTCATCATCTTCTGACGGTCTTCCATCCAGTCAGAATCCACATGCTCATTAAACCAGGGCGCCATATTATCCAGGTACAAAGAGTAGCTGGTCAGCCAGTTAATCGCCGGGAAATGACGCTTATAAGCCAGAGAAGAATCCAGTCCCCAGAACACCTTTACAATACGCAGAGTTGCCTGAGATACCGGCTCGGAAATGTCTCCTCCCGGAGGAGATACCGCTCCGATTACAGAAAGTGCTCCTTCTCTCTCGTCTTTTCCAAGGGTCAGCACATGACCGGCACGCTCGTAGAACTGAGCCAGACGGGAACCCAGGTATGCCGGGTAACCCTCCTCACCGGGCATCTCCTCCAGACGTCCTGACATCTCCCGGAGCGCCTCGGCCCAACGGGAAGTAGAATCTGCCATCAGGGCTACCGAATATCCCATATCACGGAAATACTCCGCGATGGTGATTCCGGTATAAATGGATGCCTCACGGGCAGCCACGGGCATATCGGAAGTATTGGCGATCAGAACGGTTCTCTCCATCAGGGATTTTCCGGTCTTGGGATCCTTCAGTTCAGGGAACTCATTCAGAACGTCCGTCATCTCATTTCCGCGCTCACCGCAACCGATATAGACCACAATGTCAGCCTCAGCCCATTTTGCCAGCTGATGCTGGATTACCGTCTTGCCGCTTCCGAAAGGTCCGGGAACGGCAGCCACACCGCCTTTTGCGATAGGGAAGAATGTATCTACCACACGCTGTCCTGTTACCAGAGGCATCTGGGGGGGCAGTTTTTTCTTATAGGGACGGCCCTTACGAACCGGCCATTTCTGCATCAGCTGAACTTCTCTGTCTCCCTCCGCCGTCGCGATCACTGCGACCACTTCTTCAACTGTGAAGTCGCCTTCTTTGATCTCTTTCACGGTTCCGGTCACACCGTAGGGAACCATGATCCTCTGCTCCACTACTGCGGTCTCCTGAACTGTTCCGATAAAATCTCCGGCTTCCACTGCATCCCCGGGCTTCACCGTGGGAACAAAATGCCATTTCAGATCTCTCTTTAATGAGGGAACTTCCACACCTCTTTTTAAGCTGTTACCGGAAATTTTCATAATGTCATCCAGCGGACGCTGAATTCCATCGTAAATACTGGTGATTAGACCCGGTCCCAGTTCAACGGAAAGAGGCACGCCCATAGACTCTACCGGCTCGCCCGGTCCCAGTCCTGAGGTCTCCTCGTACACCTGAACAGATGCCTGATCCCCATGGATCTCTATAATCTCGCCAATCAGACGCTGATTACTTACACGTACCACGTCAAACATATTGGCATCACGCATTCCCTCCGCAATAACGAGAGGTCCTGCCACTTTTTTAATGGTGCCTGTACTCATTGGAATGTTTCACCCACCTTTCTAATTACTGCCGAAGAGAATGTCGGAGCCGACAGCCTGCTCCACGGATCTTTTTACTCCGTTCACGCCCTCGCCCGTATTTCCCGAAACACCGGGAATCTGGATGATGGCGGGCAGCTGCTGCTCCTTATATTTCTCGATCTCTTCCGAAACCTGCGCAGCCAGCGCTTCCGTGATATAGATCACGGCGTATTCTCCGCCTGCCAGCCTGCGCAGCGTATGGATCCCTTCCTCCTGGGATTTTACCGGAAATGTATCCAGCCCCAGCGCGGCGAATCCGTAAATACTGTCGTAGGCACCGATGACTGCGATCTTATACATACATCTCCCTTATCCTTTCCCGGATGGCCTCTTCCGGCAGGTCGTTCAATCTGCCGGTCAGAATAATCCGAACTGTCTTAATCTCATTTTCCCGGGCCAGCACGTAGGCAACCAGCGGTCCGATGGAAAACGGATGATATTTCTCAGGCTGAATGGTATGGATGATCTGGTTATCACACCAGCGCTCAAACGCGGAAGAAGATTCCTGGATCGCTTCCGCTGCCTCTCCGTACCCTGCACCCTGCAGATACTGGCAGATGGCTTCCATTCCGCTCATAGCCGTAACCGCCAGACGGGAAACATCCAGCGTTCTGCAGGGGGCCAGCGCCCTCTTTATAAATTCCAGTGATTTTGCGGTCTTCATGGAACGCACTGCAATCTTAATGTCAGCCACAGCTACGGTAGATTCCGCATAATTTTTCAGAATCTCATCCGAAGACTTCTCGCCCGCCTGATGGATTGCCTCCAGTGCGGCTCGGTCTATCATTACATCACAGAGCTGTCCGTCTCTTGTGTGAAGAAGGCTCTCACAGGCTTCCTTCGCCACCTCCCGCATACTCTCGGGAAGCGCGGCATAATCCTTATTCTTCAGGATTTCCAGAAGCTGCTCCCGTCCCAGGGAACAGTCCTCATAGTAAATAGAAGCCTGGCTTTCTCCCATACAAAACTCTTTCACAGCCGCCTTCAGGTTATGGAACAGATGAGGATAAGAAAGTACAGCAAAGGCTTCCATGTCCACCTTAAGCTCTCTTATGGTCTCCCATATCTTTTCCTCTTCCCTGGAAAGCATAGCCTCCATACTTCCGGAAGACTCGCTGTCTCCCCAGCCTCTCTCTGCCAGAAACTGCAGGCTGGCTTCATACGTTTTGCATGCCATCAGCTGCTCAATCGCAGCTGCTGAAAAAAGAGACATCTCCAACGCCCGAATCCGTGCAACCGCATAGGTATATTTTGTATCAGACATGAAGTATCCTCCTTTTTACGGATTTGCACCTTCCGCAAATAACAGACTGTGTACTGCATCCTGCAGCTGATCCCGATTTGAATCAAACAGCGCCCGAAGGGTACAGTTCTCCTCAATTGCACCGTAAATCATAATAAAACCATTTTCAATTTCTCCCGGAGTTTTATCCACCAGGAGCGCTCCGCCCCGGGCTTCAGCCAGCTTCTCCACCCGGCCCGGGAAATCTTCCGGCATCCTGCTCAGATCTTTTGCGGAGAGGACCATCCGTCCCTTCCGGGGCAGTGCGTACTTTTCAGCCGCTCTGGCCAGAAAATCAAAATAGGCTGCGTCCTCCAGACTGCACAGTTTTTCGTAAGCGCGGTCAAGCACAGACGCGATCAGTTCCTGTTTTGCCTGCAGAAGAGCGGTACGTTTCTTCAGATCCCGGGAAGATTCCATCCGGCTTTCATAAGCTGCCGCGGCAGCTTCACCCTCTCTTAAAATGGCTGCACAGTGTTTTTCACTCTCTGCCTTCGCTTCTTCCAGAAGGGCCTGCGCCTTCTCCTCAGCCTCTTTTACAATGTCCTGCGCCTGACCCCTGGCTTCTTCCATAATCTGATCAATAATCTTATCTAATCCTGCCATTCTTGCGCTCTCCTTCTTTTCTTCGTCTCATGTTCCTCTTTTTATTCAGAACCGATCCTTAGATTGAGAAGATTGCCAGAATAGATACCAGCAGTGCCAGGATCGCGTAGGTCTCAACCATGGCCGGGAACAGCATTGCCTTACCGAACTGCTCCGGTTTCTTGGCAACAATGCCGATAGCAGCGACTGCGGTTCTTCCCTGATGGATAGCGGAAACAAGGCCAACCACACCGATGGGCAGACATGCTGCAAAGATCAGAAGACCGGTGGTCAGATCCGGTGCGGAACCGCCTAAGATACCGATTCTGGACAGAGTTACGAAAGCAACCAGCAGGCCGTAGATACCCTGTGTACCCGGCAGCAGCTGAATGATCAGAACTTTGGCAAATTTACCGGGATCCTCTGTTACAACGCCGGAAGCTGCCTGTCCGGCAACACCTACTCCGTACGCGGAACCACATCCGGATAAGATAACTGCGATCGCTACTCCCAATAATGCCCATACAATACCGCTGGTAAAAAGTTCACTCATAATTTTGTTTCCTCCTTGATTTCAACATATTTTGCTTTTGATTTAAACGGATTAAACTCTCTTCCGCCGCCCTCGTAGAATTTTCCGAAGAATTCCACATACTGGAGACGACAGGTGTGCACATAAGCTCCCAACAGGTTAATTCCGATATTAAATACATGTCCCACGACAAAGACAATGATGAAGATAACGGCCCCCAGCACGCCTCCGCCGAACATACTTCCCATCTGATTAAATACAGATGCGATAACTCCGGTGGCAAGTCCCAGTGCCAGCAGACGGGAATAGGACAGCACATCACTTAACCAGGATGTAATTCCATACAGATCGTAGGCGCCCAGCGCCAGACGCAGCCCCCATTTGTTCTTCTTTCTCCGTCCCGACATCAGAAGAATTCCCACCGCACCGCCGATGGCCATTCCTTTGGCCAGCAGATTTACCGGTTCCGGGAATACAATATACATCTGAGAAACAGATGCGAAAATGCTGCTGGGAAGAAGCATAAGGATCAGTCCGGTCAGAAGACAGAGCCAGAGTACCACATCACAGATGAAGTCCACATATCTTTTGTCTCTCAGACAGATATATCCCTTGATGGCCATACCCGTATACATATGGATCACACCAAAAAGCATTGCATAAACCAGCAGTTTCATAGGATCGTTCAGCGGCACAAACCAGACAGCCGGTACCGTCACATGGGTTCCGAAGAATGTCTGAGAAATCACATCCACCGCATCTCCGAAATATCCGCCAAACATAACGCCCCAGAACAAGGTGGAAAGTCCGCACCAGAAGAACAGTTTAATGGACTTCCGCAGGCTCTCTCCCATCCTAGGATATTTCTTAAGCAGGATCCCGCACACCAGAGAAACAATCAGGCCATACGCCGCGTCTGAAAGCATCAGGCCAAACAAAAATACGTAGAAGACTGTCATAATAGACGTGGGATCAATTTCTCCCTTCGCCGGCAGACCAAAGGAATTCAAAATTCCCTCACCGGACTGGGCAAAGCTGTTATTCTGAAGCAGTACCGGCGCCTCCTCATCCGGGGCAAGCTCTGTACTCTCCGCCATAACACCATACGTCTCCTGCAGTTCCTTCACCAGCTGATCCGCCGTCTTCGCCGGAACATATCCGCTGATGAAATAGACATTTTTTGACTGGGGAAGTTTCCCCAGAAGCTGATATTTATCCGCACGGTTGCGGTAATAATCCGCCGTAATCTCCAGATCTTTACGGATTCCCGCAAAATCCTCGATTTCTTTTATCAGCTGGCCAATACGGCCATGCTTTTCCCGGACAGCCGCTTCCATGCGCTCCATCTCTCCGGACGGAAGACCGGACACGCCGAGCGCCGGTCTGGCAAAGCCAATGCTCCGCAGCGCTTCCTCAACGGCTTCTGCATCTTTCTTAAGACAGAGCACGCTGATACAGGTCTGATCTTTATCGGCAAAATGGATCTCCACATCTGTGCCTTCCGCCTGAGGCGCCCTTTCTGCCAGCGTCCGGCAGATCAGTTCCTGATCGGCTGTTCCCGGCACCGTACCGAGGATCAGCGCTGTCTTTTTCGTTCCTTTCATGCCAAGAGGCACATCCAGCTTCATCCAGGGAACCAGGGCTTCTTTCTGATTTTCCAGTCTGATAATTTCCGCCCTGCACTCTGCTATCTGTTTATCCAGAGAAAGAATCTGATTGGCAGAAGATAATCCGCCGCCGGCCTGAACCGCCAGCTTTTCGTATTCCTCCTGTCCGATCAGTGTCTTTCCCTCAAAACCGGAAAACAGAGATTTCTTTTCGGGAACATACTTCTGCAGTACTTCCAGCGCCTGCTCAATCTGCTGCGTTGACTTCTCAAACTGATTCCGCATCGCTGTGGTATCCATTTTCTCAAGACCTTCATCCGGAAATCCCAGATTCATTTCCATCATACCCAGCGCCTGCAGACGTTCCAGAACTGCTTTTCTGGTTTTTTTCATGCCGCAGATATTCACGCGCCGCATCTGCAATACTGCCATACCCGTATCCCTCCTTTACGATTTACTTTTTCTGCGTCTAAACAAGCTGCGCAGTCACTGCAGCGATCACTTCCGCTTCCTTTGCCGCTGCCGCACGTTCCAAAGCTTTCTTTTCATTTTCGATCTGCCGCAGGCTTTCCTCCTGCTGCTTCTCTCCCTGAACCTTAGCTTCCTGCAGTTTCTTCTCCGCTTCCGCCCGTGCCTCTTTTACCCGTTGATCCTTCAGAGCTGCGCCTTCCTCCTGCGCTTTCTGAAGAACAGCAGCGGCCTGTTCTCTGGCTTCCGTTAAAATACGTTCTGCCTGTTCCTCCGCGTCCTTTACCTGGGTAATCGCTTTTTCCAGCACCTTCTCACCACCTTTTCCTTTTATATTTTCCACTTTTCTTTTATTTGCTATTTCCTTAACAAAGTCCATTGTAGCATATTCACCCTGCCCCCGCAAGACAGCTAATTATTAAAAAAGGATGAACCCCCTCCGGGGCTCATCCTCTAGTATGCTTCTTTTTATTCATATAAATACTTCTGATTCTCCGGTGCGTCCAGATTGGAAGCATCAATCCACTGATATCCCGGGTTGATATAAGGATCTACCGGAAGATCTGCCGCCCCCCGGGCCGCAGCGATCACAGAGGCATAACCAATCCCGTACGGATTCTGGCATACACTTCCAATATCCCTTCCGTCCCGGATCGCTTTCGTGATCTCACTGCCCGCATCTACCGTGACAACCGAAACTGTACGGCTGCTGTCCTTTTTCAGTTCCGCCAGCACAACCTCTGCGGTCTCCTCATTGGTACAGAAAATGCCGGTAAGATCCGGATTCTCCGCCAGCAGAGTCTTCACCTTGGCAGAAACAGACTCCTCACCGTCATCGTAAACGCTCTCCGGAAGAACTGTAATTCCCGGATGATTCTCCGCTATCTCCGTGCGGAATCCTCTCTCCCTCTCCTCACAGCTCTCCGTCTGGGGCTGGTGCGCCACAATCGCCGCCTTTCCCGTATCCTGCAGCGCCGCTGCCAGATGCGAGGCCGCCTCCTGTCCCACCGCATAATGGTCTGTGGAACAGATCGTATTACTCTCATTTCCCCGCGCATTTCCATCCATTAAGATGACGGGAATTCCATTTTCTGCCGCCGTCTCCAGCTGTGCCTGACAGGAGCCTCTGTCAATCGCTGACAGACAGAGCGCAGCCGGGTTCTCCGCCAGCACCGCGTCAATAATGTTAATCTGTGCCTCAATCTCCGAAGCATCCGCAGGTCCCTCAAACGTCAGCTTCACTTTATCTTTTCCTTTGTAGCCCAGCTCTTCGTTGAGATCCGCCACCGCCAGTTCCATCCCTGCTTTCACCGCTTTCCAGAATCCGCTTCCGGTCTCCTTCACCACAACTGCGATATGGCTTCCCGGCGGAAGTGCAATCCCCTCCGCAGTCGTATAGTCAGCCATCAGTTCCTGCTCCGGCAGAGAAACTGAGATCTCCTCCTGCTCCGGTTCTTCCGTGGCCGACGGCGCAGGTGTCTCCGTCTTGGTCGGCGCAGGTGTCTCTGTCCTGGTTGGCTCCGGATCCTTAACCGCCGCTGTTTCCTTACTTCCGCATCCCTGCAGCAGAAGTCCGCACAGCAGCAACGCAAGTATTTTCTTCATTGTCCTTCTCCCTGATTTAACTTAAAGTTTTCTTACACGAAACACCCTTAGTATACATGATTCGACTTTTTTCGTCTATATCTGTTTCTTAAGATTTTCCTACCAAAAAGATGAATTTTCTATGTTTCCATCAAATCAGTCCCCACTCCTGCCAGATCCCTTTTACCAGAATCACCGTGAGCGGCCCCAGCAGGAACCCGAAAATTCCGTAAAAGAAAAATCCCAGATAGACAGAAAGCAGCATCAGAATCGGATGAATCCCCAGAGACTCTCCGATCAGCCGGGGTTCCAGCAATTCTCTTGCCAGATCCGTTACCACAAAGAGGAGAAAATGCCCCAGCGCACCGAAGTAACTGCCCTGCAGCAGCAGGATAATTGCCCATGGAATCAGTACCGTTCCCGTCCCGATAAAGGGAAGGGCATCCAGAAGTCCTACTGCCAGTCCCAGAAGAAGAAACCAGGGGTCGCCCAGCAGCCAGAATCCGGCCATGCAAAGAGCCGCCACTACCGCCATGATGATCACCTGTGCCTTCAGGTATCTGCCGCCCGCCTGGCAGATCTGGCGTCCTACCGCCTGCACCCGGTAAAGAAAAGGGTTGTTTCTCACCTTCTCCTCCAGTTCTTCCATCTCCCTGACCAGAAGGATCCCCACCACAACAGCAATTACTGCTCCGCTGACCAGCGCCACTGCTCCCTTCACCGTGGAAAACAGATAGTGAAAAAATGCCGGCCGCGCCTTATTCTGCAGCTGCTCCTGAAACTGGCCGATCTCATAGAGAAGAAAATCTCTCGCTTCCTCCGCCTGTATTCCCAGCAAATCTTCCGCCATCCCGCAGCATCGATCCAGAATCTCCCCTGCCTGCCTCTTCCAGATTCCCAGATACTCCAGGAAACTGCCCGCCTGTCCCAGCAGCATACTTCCCAGATTATATAGAAGAAATCCTATTCCGGCCGCCAGAAGAAAAATCAGAAACATACCTCCCAGACTCCGCTTCACATGCAGCCGTCTTTCCAGGAAACGAACTGCCGGCAGAATCAGGACTGCCAGCAGCCAGCCCAGCAAAAAAGGAACTGTCATAGGAAGCAGATACCGCAAAGCGATATAGACTCCCAAAACAGTTCCTGTCTGTATCATCCATCTTTTCCAGTTTTCTGTCATGTCCGTCACCTGCCATTTTTATTACTAGTATCGCTTCGGACATTCTCTTCTATACTGGCATGTTCTTGCAGAATTCCCGAAAGATTTCCCCTTTCGGAGAAATCTGGAATTCCATCCATTTTCCGGTTTTTGGGTGATAAAAGCCGGTTTTTACAGCACACAGCCCAATCGCCCGGGAATCTGCCGCCATCCTGGCTCCATATTTTTTATCGCCCGCCAGGGGATGCCCCAGATGGGCGAGCTGAACCCGTATCTGATGATGCCGGCCGGTAAAGAGCCGGATTTTGAGCAGCGTCTTCCCTTCATCTTCCCCCGCCTTTTCATACTCCAGCACCGCTTTTTTCGCTCCTGCCGTCCCGCAGGACACTACCCGGGAAGTATTTGTCCGCCCATCTTTTTCCAGATAATCTTCCAGCCGCCCGGCGCCTTCCCAAACACAGCCTTCCACCAGAGCCAAATACTCTTTTTTTATCTTTCCCTGCTGCAGCTGCCGGGAAAGCCCTGCAGCCGCCTCAGCTGTTTTTGCAAATACAAGAACCCCCTCTACCGGCTGATCCAGCCTCTGGATAATCCCCAGATAAGGAACTCTCCCCGGCTGCTTTCCCGCCAGATAAATCTTCAGACAGCTTTCCAGATCCATCTGCCTTATTCCGGCGCTCTGCACTGCCATCCCGGCTTCCTTCCGGCACACTAAAATCTGACTGTCTTCATATAATATTTCAGGTTCCCGTCTTATCATCTCTCGTCACTCCAGAATTTATTCTTTTTCATTTTCTTAAGTATACCAGTTTCTTCTTTCACTGCCAACAGATACCAGGACTTTCCGTCAAATTACAGCATAAAACGAACAACCGCCATATCGGATCTTTTTCACGATACAACGGTTGTTCTAATGATTTTCGTTATTCAATTGTCCTTATCTCATCTTTCTCTTCAATCTGTCAACTGTTCCATATTCAATTATCTATAATGAAGTTTGAAGCTGTTATCTGTTCCCTGCTCACAGGCTATCCTGTTTAGAAATGTTTTTTCCGCTTCTGAAATAATACAAAGTTTCCAAATTCTTCGTTCCCGGTACTAGGAATCTTTCAAATATATTTCTTATAACTTTTGCTGTCAGCAAACGCTGCTTTTCAGTTAAATCATAAGCTATATCTCTTCCATCCTGTTTCTTTACACATTCCGGAAAACCTCTGTATTACTTTTTGTGGCATCAGATGTTCAATATGAATATTTAACATTCTACCTTTTCTTTCTTTCCTTTTTTATATAAGAGGTAAAACTCTTCTGTCAGAAAAGGTCTTTCTTGCGGGGAACTGTTAAATCTGCCACTATCATATTGATTATACTGCTCTTACCTTCCCACTGGAATCACTCCTTTTTATTTTCTGGTTCCTGTATCTTCTTCCCTCCATTCTTCATATAAGGTTTTCTCGTCGCCTTATAGAAAATGGCTTGTGATACAGTGTTCTCTTTCGTTTTTGTTCTCTTCTTTGTTTGTGACTTTATAATACCAGAATTATATTTATATGTCAAGTATTTTTCTATATTTTTTCATTTTATTTTTAAATAATCCATTTTATTATGTTTTAATTATCAAATTTTCAGAATTATTTATTTTATCGCGACTATCAGAAAATGCCGCTATGCGAAAGAACATCTCCCGCACAACGGCATTTCTCTATTTTTTATTTCCTGTTATAATTGATCAGACAGCCTTTCTTGATAATTTCTCTCTCATCATCTGTCAGATCTCCCAGCGTTACCGTGAAAGGCTTCAGCTCTTCTCTCACAACATAACCGGTAATCTTCTCCGCCTTTTCCTCCACAGCCTTATAAATCTCCGGGAAGAAGAGGTAATCCCCCTTCTCAAAAGGAAGTTCACCCTCCCCGATCACAAAAGGAAGCATGCCCCAGTTGATCAGATTGGAACGATAACGCTTTGTAGCGTATTCATTGGCAATGTTAGCCCATCCCCCCAGAACTTTCTGGCAGGAAGCCGCCTGCTCTCTGGCGGAACCATCCCCTGGCTTCACAGCAAAGATCGTACTTCCCACACCTGTATTCGTGCGGTCTGCTTCCGGATAGCTGCGATTGATCGTCTTCCACACCGGCTTTAATTCTGCCAGCGCTTCCACCGGGCAGTTTCCCTCTTCTCTTGCCTTCTCTGCAGTCTGAACCTCTTTTGCCAGTCCCACATAAGCCGGATCTTTTCTGGAGAGTGTAAACTCTGCCAGTCCCAGAGGATTGGAGCGGTAAGAGGAAGTCTCCCCGGAGGGAATCAGTTCATCGGTAGTCGTAACCGGGTCATGAATCTCGGAGACCACTTTCAAAACCAGATTCTCCGTCAGTTCCGGCATAGCCGGCCAGTCTTTGATATTGGGACCGAACTGAATTTCCACAGAAGGGTCCGCCTTTCCTTTGCTGTCAAAAATACGGTTATCATAGATCGTCCGGTCAAAGAAATACTGCGGATGGCGGTACTCCCCTGCAAACTCAGTCGCCGGTGTCAGATAACCGTTATTGGCCGCCGTTGCGGCAATAGACCGGGCGTCCATAAGCGCTACCGAAGAAATCTGTCCGTTCTGGATCTTGGATCCCTCACGGTTGGGGAAGTTTCTCGTTGTATGCCGGATGCTGAATGCATTGTTGGCCGGGGTGTCACCCGCACCGAAACAGGGACCGCAGAACGCCGTCTTTACTACCGCACCGGTAGCCAGAAGGTCAGCCAGAACTCCGTTCTTTGCCAGTTCCATATAAATCGGAGTACTTGCGGGGTATACGCTTAAGGTAAAGGCATCGGCACCTATGCTGGCTCCTCTTAAGATATCCGCCGCATCGCAGATATTCTCAAATCCGCCGCCCGCACAGCCGGCAATAATCCCCTGATCCACATACAGCCTTCCATCCCGGACCTTATTCTTCAGGGTGAAGGGCACTTTGCCTTCCAGGCTGACTGCCGCTTTTCTCTCCACGTCATCCAGAATATCCATCAGATTGCTGTTCAGTTCATCAATCGTATAGGTATTGCTGGGATGGAACGGCATGGCAATCATGGGACGGATCTTCTCCAGTTCCACAATCACGGCGCCGTCATAGTAGGCAGCCTGACCCGGATTTAATTCTTTATAATCTTCCGGACGGTTATGGATCTCGTAAAACTCCCGGATCTTTTCGTCTGTCCTCCAGATAGAAGAAAGACAGGTCGTCTCCGTCGTCATCACATCCACACCAATCCTGAAATCAGCACTCAAGCTGGAAACACCGGGGCCAACAAACTCCATCACTTTATTCTTCACATAACCATTCTTGAATACAGCGCCGATAATGGCAAGCGCCACATCCTGCGGCCCTACGCCGGGAACCGGTGCTCCGGTCAGATAAACTGCCACCACGCCGGGGCGTCTGATATCATAAGTCTGTCCCAGCAGCTGTTTCACCAGCTCAGGGCCTCCCTCTCCCATCGCCATAGTTCCAAGGGCACCATAGCGGGTATGGCTGTCCGATCCCAGAATCATCTTTCCGCCGCCTGCGAGCATCTCCCGGGCAAACTGATGGATCACAGCCTGGTGGGGCGGTACATAGACGCCGCCGTATTTTTTTGCACAGGTAAGCCCAAACATATGATCATCTTCATTGATCGTACCGCCTACCGCACACAGGGAGTTATGACAGTTCGTCAGCACATAGGGAACAGGAAAACGATCCATTCCGGAAGCCCGGGCTGTCTGGATGATTCCCACAAAGGTAATATCATGCGAAGTCAGTTTGTCAAACTTGATCGTCAGATCTTCCATAGTTCCAGACGTATTATGATCTTTTAAGATCCCGTAGGCAATCGTCTCTTTCGCCGCTTCTTCTCTGGACGGGCATACACCCAGTCTGTCTTTTAATACGCCGGCCGCCTGAGCGTCATCGGGAATCAGTTCTCTTCCGTCTACCAGGTACGCGCCGCCTTCCAGCAATTGAATCATTCGTTTTCCTCCTAATCTTTCCTTTAGAATTCCTTCTTGTTATCCATATATTTCATATAGCTTACTACCATCATGGCGATCTTAAAGGTAAGAGCGTCATCAAAAGCCCTGATATCCAGGCCTGTAGACTTCTGGATCTTCTCCAGACGATAAACCAGAGTGTTTCTGTGAATATAAAGCTGGCGGGCCGTTTCCGATACATTCAGGTTATTTTCAAAAAATTTACTGATCGTAACCTGGGTCTCTTCATCAAAGGCATCCGGAAGCTGATCTCCAAATACTTCTTTCATAAACATCTCGCAGAGCGGAACCGGAAGCTGATAGATCAGACGGCCAATTCCCAGTTTTGTGTAAGACACAATATTTTTCTCCGCATAAAAGATCTTTCCCACATCCAGCGCCATCTTGGCCTCTTTGTAAGAACGGGAAACGTCCTTGATCTCGCTGACCGGATTTCCGTAGGCCACCCTTACCTGAGTCATTGCCTCTGTGTTCAGCATATCCACGATCATCCGGGCAATCTGCTCCATTTCTTCCAGCCCGTCCTCCGGCCCCAGCTCTTTCACCAGGATAATGCTTCTTTCCTCCACCGCAGTGATATAATCGCTTCCCTTCGCAGCAAAAAGGCTGCGCACCGTCTCCAGAGCCGCCATATCCTTCTCATGCTTCGTCTCAATCATATAAACAACCCGCCGGGCCTCTACACTGATGTGAAGTTTTTTCGCCCTGTTGTAAATATCCACAAGAAGAAGATTATCCAGCAGAAGGTTCTGAATAAAGTTATTCCGATCCAGCCGCTCCTTGTAGGCAATGATCAGATTCTGGATCTGACTGACCCCGATCTTTCCGATCATATACGCATCTGCGCTTCCGCCCTGAGCCAGCAGAATATACTCTGCATGTCTGTCATCATATATTTTGAAAAAGTGAAAATCCTGCACCATCTGGCTGTCCGCCGCCGATCCTGCAAACTCCCGGGCCAGCTCTGCCATCCCGTCCAGTTCCTCCGACGTGGAAGCTACCACCGCCCCATCCAGAGAAAGCACTGCAAGATTCACACGGGTGATCGCTTTTAATTCGTCAATTGTTTTCTGTAATACCTGACTGGAAACCATATATCGCTCCTTTCATCTGATACGTACCATAATACCCCATTTTTTTGTAAAATTCAAGAAAGTTTCCCCGGAAAGGACAGCAGTAACGGCAAATGTTCTGTCAACAAAATATGTGCATTTTCCTGGCCGGGAAAATGCACATACCTTTTAAAACATCCTATTTACAGAATACTCTTCTCCGTCTCTTTATCAAACAGATGGATCTTGTTCATATCCAGAGCAAATCTGACCACATCGCCTGTTCTGGATTTGGTGGTGGGATCTACGCGGGCTGTCATATTGAAACCTTCCACATCAAAGTAGAGATAAACTTCTGCTCCCAGCAGCTCATACACACGGATGGTAGATTCCAGCGTGCTGTCCGGATGTGCTGCGAGGAATTCCGGAGAATCATATACGTTCTCGGGACGAATGCCCAGAACAACCGTCTTTCCATCGTATCCGCCATCCTTCAGGGCTTTCGCCTTGTCAGCCGGAACTTTCAGAACATATTTTCCTACCGTTGCTGTTACATCCTCACCTTTCACTTCAATTCTGGCATCCATGAAGTTCATCTGGGGAGATCCGATGAATCCGGCTACAAACAGATTGCCCGGATGCTCATACAGGTTCTGAGGAGTATCCACCTGCTGAACCACGCCATCTTTCATGACAACAATCCTGGTTCCCAGTGTCATAGCCTCGGTCTGGTCGTGGGTTACATAGATGATCGTAGCGCCCAGTCTCTCATGCAGTTTTGAAATCTCGATACGCATCTGCACACGAAGCTTTGCATCCAGGTTGGACAGGGGCTCATCCATCAGGAATACCTTGGGATTACGCACAATGGCACGTCCCATGGCAACTCGCTGTCTCTGGCCGCCGGACAGAGCCTTGGGCTTACGATCCAGCAGTTTCTCCAGATCCAGAATCTTGGCTGCCTCTCTTACCATTTTATCGATCTCATCCTTGGGAACCTTGCGCAGTTTCAGACCGAAAGCCATATTATCATACACGGTCATATGGGGATACAGCGCGTAGTTCTGGAAAACCATGGCGATATCACGATCCTTGGGTTCTACGTCATTTACCACGCGGTCACCAATCTTCAGTGTACCGCCGCTGATCTCCTCCAGACCGGCGATCATACGAAGCGTGGTGGACTTTCCGCATCCGGACGGTCCTACAAAGATGATAAACTCTTTGTCCTCAATCTCCAGATTGAAATCCTTAACGGCCTCAAAGCCGTTGGGATATGTTTTATTAATGTGCTGTAAAGATAAACTTGCCATTTTACCTGTCCTCCAAAATCACTTTTTCCAAAACAGTTTCTTTCCTTTGCTGATTCTTAGTCTATCAAACTTTTTTTCCTCTGACCATCCATGAGTTCCACAAACTTTTCCCGTATTCCTTAGCCAATTCGATTCCGGGTACTTTCTCTTCCCCCGGCTTTCCCAACATTTTGACGAACTTTTTCTTTTTTTCTATACAGATTGCCAAATCCCGCCCCGCGGATTGCTTTTTCTTCTCAAGTCCGCTATACTGAAATCCAGATTATGATAACACGAAAGAAGGTACCTGATTATGACTCTTGGCGACCGGATTTTTAATCCTGAGAACAAATTTTTCACTTTCATGGGTAAAGTTGCCGACCTTATGGCTTTAAATCTCATCTTCCTTATCACCTCCCTTCCGGTAATCACCCTGGGCGCATCTCTAACCGCTCTTAGCAGCGTCACCCTGTCCATGGCAAAAAAACGGGAAACTTACATTTTTAAAATGTACTGGAAGATCTGGAAAGCCAACCTGAAACGATCTACGCTTCTTTTTCTGATCGCCGCCGCCCTGGGGGCTTTTCTGCTCACAGATCTCTGGGTGACGGGCGGTCCTCTGGCAGAAGGATTTCCCTTTGCCAAATACCTCCGCTATCTTTTTCTGGTGCTCTCTTTTCTGTGGCTCTGTGCTTTTCTCTATCTTTTCCCCCTGCAGGCCACCTTTGAAAATTCCCCGGGAGCAACCCTGAAAAATGCTCTGCTGACGGCAATTTCCCGTTTCCCCTATACCCTGGCAATGATTCTGATCCTGGCTGCACCCTTCGTGCTTGTCTGGTACCTCCCTCTTGCCCTTCCCTACGCAGCCTTCTTTTTCCTTCTTATGGGATTTGCCGTGATCTCAAGAGTTCATGCCTTTTTCCTCTTAAAGGCATTCCGCCCCTTCCTTCCGGAAGAGCCGGAAGAGGACGCAGACTGCGAACAGCTGTAAATAAGCCAGTCTGCGGCCGGAGCTTTTCTCATTATGCCCCGGCCGCAGACTGGCCCGTTTTTCTCTTAAATTACTTTTTCTCTCTTTGGTTCCACTCTTGCAAAAGAAACAATTACCTTAAACAGATCGCCGTCCAGATAAATATCAAACGTTCCCTTCTGCAGGATTGCCAGATTCTTCGCAATCGAAAGTCCCAGCCCGCTTCCCTCTGTACTTCTGGACACGTCTCCCCGTATGAAGCGCTCTGTCAGTTCATCTGCCGCAATATTCAGCGGATACTCCGAAATATTCTTAATCGTAAAAAATACCCTGTGATCTTTCTCAAAGACATCCACATAGACTCTCGTTCCCGGCATGGCATATTTGGCCACGTTGCGGTACAGATTTTCAATTACCCTCCAGATCCGGCGTCCATCAGCATATACCACCAGGCCTTCCTCCGGCAGATGGCAGACCAGTTCCAGATTTCTTGCTTCAAACTGTTCTGCAAACTCTCCATTTGTCTGTTGGATCAGCTCATTAAAATTCAGATTCTGCATTTCCAGAGTCACATTTCCGGAACTTACTTTGGACGCTTCCACCAGATCTTCCGTCAGCTGCTTCAGCCGCTGGGATTTTCGATCCAGGATCCTGATATAATCCTGGGCTTTCTCATTTTGAATCTCTTCTCTTTTCAGAAGATCTACATAATTAATAATAGAAGTCAGCGGCGTTTTGATATCATGCGACACATTTGTGATCAGATCTGCCTTCAGTCTCTCACTCTTCATGCTCTTCTGAACCGCATTCTGCAGTCCTTCTCCCACATGATTCACCGCCTCCGCCATCTCCAGATTATCTCCCTTCAGATCCGTCAGCGCAATCTTATAATTCAGATCTCCGTCTGAGATCCGCGCCAGCCCCTCTTTGATCGTCTGTCTCCCGGCAGACTCTCTGACCAGATATAAAAGCACGATCAGATCTGTCATAAGCGCCAGCAGAAGACCAAATCCGCTTATCATCCCCGCCATCATCAGATTAAAGAAAATCAGGGCGCAAAAAGAGAGGATTACCTTTCCGGAAGCCGTCCTTGCCTCATAAAGTTTCTGACAGCTGTGCACGATCACGCGAAGCAGGCTGTTCTCCCAGAGATTGTGCGCTTTGATCCGGCGCACAAGACTTAAATATCCATCCAGGATTATGATTGTCAGAAGTACCGACATCGCCGCGACAAATGCAGCGGCGGCTGCCATGCTGTTCGCCTCATAGAACCCTTCCGAGCCGGTCATCGCCGCGATCGGAATACAGGCCAGCAGGAAGAAACCCACCACTTCCAGTTCCGTGGGCAGACGGTCTATCCTTCTCAGAATAATGCCGTCCTTCTCTCTCTGTTTTCCGGCCTGAACACCGGCCAGAATCCAGAATGCGATCAGCAGCACCAGCGCCACACAGAAGCCTGCCAGAAATACTTTGGTCCATGGCATTACTTTCTCATAAAATTCCATGTTTGTTCTCAGCTCATCCTTAACAGGATAATTGATATTGATAGAGACTACGCCCCTCTCATTTTTCCCCAAAATAATGTTACTCAGCAGAAATTCACTGTATTCCGGGGTAATGCGGATCTCTTTCTGACGGGGATCCAGCTGGAAAACCCCGTTCACTCTCTGGAAGATACAGCCATTTTCCCATCCTGCCGCCTGAGCAGCCGCCTGATCCCACTGGGTCCATCCTTCCACATTTGTCAGTATCTCCCCCGTGTCTGTATTTTCCATAAAATAGCACACATTACTCTCCCGCTGGAGATCTGACATACTGGCCATATAGCTGCGCGCCGCTTCCACCGTAGCTGTCAGCTTGCTGTACAGTTCCCGCAGAGATACGCTGTCTCCATTTTGCCGGGCATATTCCGCCAGACTGATTCCGGACTGAGGCAGTTCCGCCTCGTAGGGACGCACCTCGCTGTACAGATACTTAAATTCAGATGTATAACCATCCAGCTGCACATCATAGCTGGCCTCATACCCGTAATAATCGTTATACTCTATGGTATCGAGTCCCCGCCTGATCTCCGAATACTGATAATTGCTCAGCATAGCCAGAAGCTGTTCCATGGTATACGTGGTATTTTCATTTTGCTCTTCTTCTGCTGCCTTCCAGTTGGTAATGTCAATCAGCTTCAGCGGATTATAACCTCCGCCTTCACCAAAGATCTTGGAACTCCCCGCAAAAGATTCCAGCGCCCGCAGATAATATTCTGCCTCCCGGGATGCCCGGTTCGTATCTGCATAGTCTCTCCCCTCCTGCACCTCCGACAGGCTCACACCGTTCCCGAAAACGGATAAGAGCGCCGTGCCAAACAAAATACAGGCTGCGGATGAGACTATAACCAGAAGTACGGTGACAAATTTGGCCCATCTCTGGTAAATCCATCCCCACTTTTTCTGTTCCATCTTTCTCTCCTTATTACATTTTTTCTATCTTATATCCGATTCCCCACACAACCTTCAGATACCGGGGTTCTTTGGGATTAATCTCGATCTTCTCCCGGATATGCCGGATATGAACCGCCACTGTGTTATCCGCGCCGATCGCTTCCTCATTCCAGATCTGCTCATAGATCTGGTCAATAGAAAAAACTTTTCCCGCATTTTTTACCAGAAGCAGAAGAATATTGTACTCGATAGGCGTAAGCTTTACCGCCTCATCATCCACCGTAACTTCTTTCAGGTCATCGTTGATCGCCAGTCCTCCCACGCGGTAGACGGCCATCTCTTCCTGAACGGGAATATTTCCCAGTTTCGTATAGCGGCGCAGCTGAGATTTCACCCGCGCTACCAGCTCCAGAGGATTGAAAGGCTTGGTCACATAATCGTCGGCACCGATATTCAGCCCCAGAATCTTATCTACATCCTCGGACTTTGCCGAGAGAATAATGATTGGAATACTGCTTTTTTCCCGGATCTTAAGCGTCGCCCGGATTCCGTCAAGCCGCGGCATCATCACATCCATGATAAGAAGATGGACTTCTTCTTTCTCCAGCACCTGCAGCGCCTGCATCCCATCATAAGCCTTCAGGACTTCGTAGCCTTCCTGGCTCAGATAAATTTCAATTGCCTCCACAATTTCCTTATCATCATCACAAACCAATATCCGATACATTGTTCCGCTCCTCATTGTCATTTTTGTTTTACATTTTGGTATACGGTATCAGTATACCCTATCTTTTTTTCATTTTCCAGTGGTGTCCTTTATTATATTATCAGGAGGACTTTTATTTCTCTTTGGAAAACTCTTAAGACTTTCTGAACTTTTTTCTCCTGTACACAGCACAGGGATTCGTGTATAATCAGAAGAAATGTCATAATTTTAAAAATACGAGGAGGGATTTTCTATGTTTCGTCTCTGGGGAAAAATGTGGAAAGAAAACAGAATGTTGAAAGATATTGTAATCTGCGATGAGACCGGCGACACAAGGACGCACAAGATCTTTAACTGCCTGGATCAGATCTGCTGCGAGTGGGATTTAAGCAAACCCATCTGGCTGGACTGCAATATTTCAGAATTTAAGAAAAGAGATAAAACCCGCTTCTTCCAGGATAATTTTATCGATCAGATCGACTTTGACTACCTGGAAATCCATATCATAGAAGAATAAAAGGCCGCCCAAAGCCGCATAATCTGTATTTTCCATACCTCTTATGCGGCCGGACGGCCTTATCTATTTCTGCCTCTTACCTGTTACAGTCTTTTCAGCAGCTCTTCCCGCTCTTTTTCATATCCCGGTTTTCCAAGCAGTGCAAACATATTTTTCTTATATGCTTCCACACCCGGCTGGTTGAAGGGATTTACACCCAGCACATAGCCGCTCACACCACAGGCAAACTCGAACAGATAGAACAGCTGGCCAAGATAGAACTCATTCTGCTCCGGAATCCGGACGATTAAGTTGGGAACGTCTCCGTCTGTATGAGCCAGAACAGTTCCGTTCATCGCACTCTTATTTACAAAGTCCATATTCTTTCCTGCCAGGTAGTTCAGTCCGTCCAGATCTGTCGGCTCTTCTTTGATCACAACCTCTGCTCTGGATTTTTCTACGCTCAATACAGTTTCAAAGAGAATTCTGGAACCATCCTGAATAAACTGACCCATGGAATGCAGATCTGCGGTCAGATCAACAGATGCGGGGAAAATTCCTCTCTGATCCTTTCCTTCACTCTCGCCGTACAGCTGTTTCCACCACTCAGCTACGTAATGAAGACTGGGCTCATAATTGGCCAGAACCTCCACATTTTTGCCCTTGCGCAGCAGGATATTGCGAACTGCCGCATACAGCATCGCGTCATTTTCCTCAAAAGGCTGATTCAGTGCCAGCTCCCGGCCGGAAGCAGCTCCTTCCATCAGCTTGTCTATGTCCGCTCCGGAAACGGCGATGGGCAGCAGACCCACAGCAGTCAGAACAGAGAAACGGCCTCCCACATCGTCGGGAACAACGAAGGTCTCATACCCCTCTTCTGTCGCCAGTTTCTTCAAAGCTCCTCTTGCCTTGTCTGTTGTGGCATAGATACGTTTTGCGGCTTCCTCTTTTCCATACTTCTTCTCTGCCATTTCCTTAAAGATACGGAAAGCGATCGCCGGCTCAGTGGTTGTACCGGATTTGGAAATGATATTGATGGAGAAATCACGGTCTCCGATCACATCCATCAGTCCCTGCACATATGCGCTGCTGATATTATTTCCCACAAAATAGATTTCCGGCGTCTTGCGGATCTCTCTGGGAACATTATTATAAAATCCGTGTCTTAAGAACTCAATGGCTGCTCTGGCTCCCAGATAAGAGCCTCCAATTCCGATTACCAGAAGCACTTCTGAATCACTCTGAATCTTCTCTGCCGCTTTTTTGATCCGGGCAAACTCTTCTTTATCATAATCTGTCGGCAGGTCGATCCAGCCCAGGAAATCATTTCCCTCTCCTGTTCTGCTGACAAGCACTTCCTTTGCTGCCTCCGCAATTCTGGCGAAAGCTTTTACTTCATCCTGACGGATAAATTTTTCGGTTTTTGAATAATCCAATGTAACCTTTGCCATGTTATTCTCTCCTTTGTTAAAATCTCACCTTGTCAGATTCTCTGACCTGGTCTTAGTTTAGCAAATCCACCTCTGTTTGTAAAGCAGTCATCAGCCATACCTCCGCTTTCTTCCCTGTCACGTCAGGTATTCCCGGATAACTTCCCGCATCACCTGCTCTTCTTCCCGGGAGAGGAGACCGGAAAATTTCGTTCCAGCCGCTGCCGTCTGCTTCACTCCCTGCATCACCTGATCAATCAGAATACCCTTTTCTTTCTCTTCCGCCTGTGCCGGTTCCTGCTGAGACTGCACAGCACTGACACGGTTTTCCATATAATCCAGCAGCCCGTCCCGGATCTGCCTTTCTTTTCCGGCAAAGCCGAAAGACTGACTCAGCATGGCAAGCCCCAGAAAAATCCCCATCCCCAGAACCGCATGCTGATACCGGACAATCTCCGGCAGATGATACTGGTAACAGCCGTAAACTGCCGCACACGTTCCTGCAAAACACACGAGTCCCAGGTAGCCGACACCCCGTCTCCAGCGGGAAAGGGAAATCCCCAGAACTCTTCCCTCGTTTAATTGATTTCTCACAAATACATCCGGATTGGGAAGCATTTTCCCCCGGCTCTTCTCCCGGTAAAGACTGAGAGTCTGTCCCATCCACTTTGTTTTTGGCTGATCCGGCCTTTTTAAGTCTCCGATCACCCGATTATAAAAATGGTTTGCTGCCAGAGTACACAGAAGCCCCAGCACACCAGCCGCTGCCATTCCATACAAAAACATATTTTGACTTATCCAATTTTGCAGCATAACAAAATTACCCCCTTGATGATTTTTTACACCGCCGGTCCCTCCGGATTGAACTGGCTGCGTCTGAGGTAATTATATACCGCAAATTCAGAAAAGTAACCAAAAATCGTTCGACAAATTCCCGGTAAAACCGCCGTTTACAGGCGTTTCACCAGGTTTTCCGTAAGTCTTACCTCATGGGCAATGGCCTGTTTCTCAAATGTGGGATAATCCATCTGAGCACTGTCATCTGCCTTGTCTGATATGGCGCGCACAATAAGAAACGGAATCTGATTCAGCCAGGCAGTCTGTCCCACAGCTGCGCCTTCCATTTCTGTACAGAACCCCTGGAATTCCGCTGCGATCGCTTCCTTTACTTTCCGGCTGGCCACAAACTGATCCCCGCTGACAATCCTGCCTGTAAAAACCTGGATGTCCGGATTCACCTCCCGGCATACTTCCGCCGCCAGCTGATACATCCTTTCATCCGCCGGAAAAGACAGAGTTTCCATCCTGGGCACCTGTCCTTTGGGATAACCAAATTCCGTAGCATCCATATCATGCTGCAGCGTATCTGTGGCCAGCACAATATCCCCTATATTAATCTCCGCTTTCAGAGATCCTGCAATTCCTGTATTAATCACAGCTTCTACCTGAAAATCATCTGCCAGAATCTGTGTGCAGACCGCCGCATTGACCTTCCCAATTCCTGACCGCACTACAACCACCTGTTTTCCGTGGAGTGTTCCTTCACAGAACTCCATGGAGGCTTTCTTCTTTACCTTTACATCAGCCATGGCACTTTTCAGCTGGCTCACCTCTTCCTCCATAGCTCCTATGATTCCTATTCTATTCATGTCTTTTCCTCCCAAGTACTCTTATTTCCTGTTAATGATTATAGCAAATATCTTCTTATTCTGCTATAATGGTTTTTAGCTTTCACTATTACAAAAGGAGGAATCTGTTATGACATACAAAACCAAAGGAACCTGTTCCCAGAAAATTGATTTTCGTCTGGAAGACGGAAAGATTTACGATGTGGTATTTACCGGAGGATGCAACGGAAATCTGAAAGGCATTGCCGCCCTGGTCGAAGGAATGGACGCCCGGGAAGCTATCTCCAAACTGGAAGGCATCCAGTGTGGATTCCGCTCCACCTCATGTCCGGATCAGCTGGCCAAAGCACTCCGGGAAGCCCTTCAGTAACAGCAGGAGGGAGGCAGACTTCAAAATCTGCCTCCCCCCTGTTTTTCTTCTATCTGTCCCATTTCTCACAGAGATTATTAATCTGATCCGCAAATCTGGCCAGATCCTTATTCGTCCCTCCTTCATTATGGCGAATCACACTCAACAGCCTCTGGCCTGCCGCCAGCAGGCGCTCGTAAACGCTGACTGCCTTCTTCTTAGGTACAGGCACTGCCTTCTCCACAGGAATCCCCTCCGCAATCTCCAGAAATTCCCCAGCTTTCAGATCATATACCGTACCGCTGTAAGGCGCCATTGCCCGATAACCCAGTTCTTTCTCCAGGCGTTTCGCAAAAAACTCACATACCTGATCATCACCATGAGTAACAAAAACCTGTGTCGGCGGCTTCTCCCGGAATGCTCCCGCCCATCTCATCAGTCCAATATCATCCGCATGACCGCTGACCCCCGGAAGGACAAGAATCTCAGCCTGTACTGCAATCTCCTCTCCAAAAAGCTTAACCTCACGGGCTCCCTCCACAAGCGCACGTCCCAGCGTTCCAACTGCCTGATATCCCACAAAAAGTATGGTGCTTTCTTTTCTCCACAGGTTATGCTTCAAGTGATGCTTGATCCGCCCCGCATCGCACATACCGCTGGCTGAAATAATAACTTTGCTCTCCTCAGCCTCATTGATAGCCTTAGAGTCATCACTGGTCACAGAGAGCTTCAGTCCCGGAAAAGCGATGGGATTCTTCCCGCTGGCAAGAATGGCAGAAGCCTCCTCGTCATAACAGTCCCCGTAATGTTTCTGAAAAATCGTAGTCGCTTCCACCGCCAGGGGACTGTCTACATACACCTGAAAATTCTCATGCCCATGAACCAGCTGCTGCTCCTTGATCTGCCGGATAAAATAAAGCATCTCCTGCGTACGGCCAACAGCAAAAGAAGGAATCACTACATTTCCGCCCCGGTCAAAAGTCTTCTGAATTACCCCTGCGAGAGCCGACACATAATCGGTTACCTTCTCATGCGTCCGATTCCCGTACGTGGATTCCATAATAAGATAGTCCGCCTCGCTTAAATAAGTTGGATCCTTGATAATGGGCTGATCCGTATTGCCAATATCTCCGGAAAAGACCAGCTTTTTCTCCTGTCCCTCCTCTGTAATCCAGATCTCAATACTGGAAGAGCCCAGCAGATGCCCTGCATCCACAAAACGGACCTTAACTCCCTCACTCACAGAAATAATCTTCTCGTACGGACAGGGAATCAGCTGTCTCAAAAGTCCGATCGCATCCTCCATCGTATAAGCAGGCACATACTCTTCTTTTCCTGCCCGTTTTCCCTTCCTGTTCCGCCACTCTGCCTCAAACATCTGGATATGTGCACTGTCCCGGAGCATAATATCACAGAGATCTGCCGTTCCCGAAGTAGCATATACTGCTCCCCGGAATCCTTCCGCATAAAGTTTGGGCAAATTTCCCGAATGATCGATATGGGCATGTGTCAGCAGAACAAAATCCAGATCCGATGGCGGCACCGGAATCTCTTTGTTCTCAAAAAAATTAGGTCCCTGCTCCATTCCACAGTCCACAAGGAACTTGCTTCCTCCGCCTTCCAGGTAATAACAACTTCCCGTCACTTCATGGGTCCTGTCTCTTATACACATCTCCGAGCCCACGAGACCGTACTAGATCTCG
>URYM01000003.1 GCA_900552095.1 uncultured Blautia sp.
TTCCAGTACAGCACTTCTCCCTTCGTATCCGAAGCTGCTTTCCGGGCGAGACGGTACATCTTCTCAAAGTCAGGCTGTTTCCTTGCTTTTAAAACCTGCTCTGTGATCTCTTCTATCCGCGTCTGCCGCTCCGCCTCCGTCTGCGTACAGAACTGGCTTCTGATCAGGACCGCCTGTGCTTTTCTCATCTCCTCCGTTCCGGAAAAAGGAAGCGCCAGACAGGTTCCCGCCGCCACATATCCTTCCAGATCTTCCTCCCCGAAAAAAGAAACCGCCCCGCGTCCGGACAGAAAAACTGTCAAAACACAGGGCAGCAGAAGTAATACCGCGCCCAGGGCCAGCACAAATTTAATCTGCTCTTTCATCGCTCTTCCTGTTTTCGTTATTACTTACTCTATGCAGTTAAAAGCATTTTATGTAGCGCCACCAGAATTTTTTCGCAGGGGAGAGACTCTTCCAGATTTCCTTTTTCACCCCTTCGCAGAATTGCCTGCACCACAAAACTTCCCCGGCAGTACATTTCTGTCCGGAATAGGCCGCCTTCTGCGCCAGTTTCATAAAGTGAGGAAACTCCTTCCCGGGCTCTCCCGGGAAATGTTCCGCCATCCATCGCCCATATTCCTGATCCCGTAACTCCTCACCTGCCGCATACCCCGCAGCCCCCAGAACTGCCTGCAGCTCATAAGAAATCTCCAAAATGACCGCGGAAGGATCCTTCTGATTCAGCCGTCTTTGCCTTCTTGCAGCCAAAAATCTTCTTCTCATCAAAACAAGAAGAACTGCGGCTGCGACAGTAAGAAGCATCTTCAGAATTGTAAAAATCGCCCCCAGCCAAGGCGCCGGTGTGACCAGAACCTGAGTCGGTCCCTCCGCTCCTCCCTGTCCCTCCGGTTCTTCACCGGAAGGGATCGGGCTATCCTGGGGTGTGGGAGAAGCTGTTATCTCTTCCCTGGGCGCTTCCGTCACAGACGGCGAAGGCCAGGCCGTTTCCTCCCCTTCCATCAGATCTCCGCCTCCGTAGCCGGGCGTCACCTCCACAGGAACCCAGCCCCAGTTATCCAGATACACCTCAACCCAGGCATGAGCCTGACTGTCCATCACGACAGCCTTCCACTCCTCTCCTCCCCGATACTGAAAATCTTCCCGGGGGATCACATAACCGGTCCGGTACCGGGCCGGCACTCCCACCATACGGTATAACAGAACAGCCGTCGTTGCAAAATGAGTACAGAATCCTTCCTTACTCTCAAAAAAGAAATGTTCCGCAAAATCTCCGCCCGCCGGAACCGGATCCAGAGAGGTACTATAACGGCATCTCCGCCCCAGTTCCTCCTGGATATAGGGAATCAGATCCGCCCCCTTCTGTCCGGTCTTCTCCATCAGATCTTCCGCATACGCCATCAGCCGTTCTACTCCCTCGGCGGGAACACTTCTGTAATGGCTGTCTACATAATCCGAATATGCCCTCTTCAACTCGCTCTCTTCTGTTTCCCACTCCAGAGAGGATAAAACAGTCACCGGTATGCTTCGCAGCGTTCCCTCTGCCCGAAGAGGCTCATCACTCTTCCGGAGATTCCATCCGTCTCCCACCGCTTCTGTCGCATCCGTCAGCTCAGCCTCATAGGGAAGAAAGCTGTAATCTCCATCCGTGTCCTTATAATCCAGTTTCATTTCCAGATCCCAGCCACCCTCCGTCAGCCCTATCTCTTCTGCCGCTTTCACAAGGCTGGACCGGTACAGATCCTGAACCGCCAGTCCCGCTCCATAGGGGGACTGGGGCCAGCCGGCAGAGGCTTCCAGAAAATCCTCCTCCTGCGGTTTGATCCAGCTGCTTCCTGTATAGATCTCTCCCGCATAACCCCGCAGATACACATCTCCGACAGGCTCCCGGTTAAAAGTAACCGTCAGGGCAATTTCTTCCTCAAAGGAGGGCGCCGTATTCCCCAGAGCCCCATCGGTAAAATCCGGGCTGCCAAAACCGTTCAAAAAAGGAAGCCCGCTCAGCCCATCCTCCCAGATCCACTTTTCAAACTTCCGCTCAGCCGCAGACACCGTATCATGGAAAGCAAAAAGCTTTGGCTCCAGTGCCGGGCGGATCAGCCACTGAGACACAGACAGGATCAGCCCAAAAGAAATCACCATAAGGCACACAGTTCTTCTGCGGATCCGTCCTCCCGGCAGCCCTCCCGCATAAAAGAACACAGCTCCGCCATAAACCGCCCCCATCATAAGAAAGAACGGCAGGTGAGACGGCATTTCTCCCAGCCACAGTCCTGCCCCGATAATCAGAAGAATCAGCACCGTCAGCCCGCCTACGGACATCCTGTAAATAGTAACAAAAGCCAGAAGCCCCACAAACCAGCAGAACATCACCAGAAGAAAGAAAAGTTCTCCTTCCGGATCTGGTTTATCAATCTGAAACAGCCTGAAATTCAGATGATAAATAATATTTGTCTTTTCAAGCGCTGTATTTGCCGCCATTCTTCCCCCGGTCAGGATCCTGTCCCAGCGGAAAATGGCAAACAGAATCACACTGGCCCACAGAATCATCTGTCCCCAGGCACAGGTTTTTTTATTCCAGCAGATGATCTGCCATATCACAGCCAGGAAAAAAATTCCTCCCAGAAAAACTTTCTTATCCACCGGCGGTTCCAGCATCTCCAGAACAGAGAGCGTACACCCAAAGACCGCAGCCAGAAAAAGAATCCCTGTCAGAATTCTCCCCCTTTCCTTTTTCTCTCCCCCCGGAAGCCGAACCTGCCAGGAGACAGCCGTGACCTGCGGCAGCAACCCCTTTTCCTTTTTTCTGCCCATACTATACAAGAACCTCCCATTGCTTCAGCTCTTCCTCTATCCTTTCGGAAGAAAACTCTTTGCACAGTTCCCCCTGGCAAAACACCTTCCGTTCCAGCGTAATCCGAAGTTCTGTTCCATACAGCTCCCCCGGATAGGCAGCCCGGTAGAGCGCGGGCAGATCCAGTTCCTCTTTGCAGGGTCTCTGTTTGAAAAACTGCTGCAGCCAGCGATAAACATCCTCCTGCCCCGATACCATCTGCCGGAAGAGACGTTCTTCCGCCTGCTCATACCAGACAATGTAATGCATACACTCTGCTCCCACAAGCGCCATGGAAACCGCCGCCGCCAGTTCCGGAAATCCTTTCATCCACAGCGGATTTTCCTTCTCCGCAAAAAAATCCAGAAACAGAACCACCGGACAATTCACAGGTCTTCCGAATTCCTTCACTGCCAGTTCCCCCGAGACGGCGCTCCGTTTCCAGTGTACCTGCTGAATCCGGTCACCGGGACGATATTCCCTCAGCTGAAAAACTTCTGAAACATCATCCCCTCCCCGGTTCTGATCATACGCCTCCCCATCCCCGGCAAACTCCCGGGTTCTCAGAGACAGCTCCGCCCTTGTCTCATAAAAATGAGGCAGCACCACCGCCTGAGCGGCCGCCCTCTGTCTTACCGGCAGAAAAAAAATTCTCAGATAATCATAGATCCGTATCTTCTTTATGGAAAATTCCAGACAGCCGCAAATATCGCTCCTGACGCTGCAGACCAGGCGGGCTCTGCCTTTGCTGTCAGCACCGCCCCGGATCCGCAGAATCCCTTCCTCCTCCAGAAAGAGATTCCGGTATTCCACCCAGACGTCCAGTCCGGTAACAGGAAACACTGATTCATTTTCCACCAGAATCTCCGCCCGGATCTCATCCCCCGCCTCTGCCACAGGAATCGGAATCCTGAGACCCACCTTTATCTTTCTGACAGAAAGATAAAGCAGAAGAAACAAAAGCGGAAGCAGGAGAATTTCCCCCGTCAGAAAAGTCACCAGAACTGTGCTGCGGTACATAATGGCAAAATAAGCCGTTGCCAGCACCGCCGCCAGATATATCAGGATATTCTTCATCTCATCCCTGCTTTCTTCTCACAGTTGGCCGGGGAATCCTCCCCAGAATCTCCTCCACCACAGAACGCGCCGTCACATGATTCACCCTGGCCCGGGAATTCAGCCGGATCCGGTGAGCTGTCACATCAGCAAAAATATCGGTCACATCCTCGGGAACCACGTAGGATCTTCCCCGAAGATAAGCCAGCGCCTGTACCATCCGCGCTGCTGCGATCGTTCCCCTGGGGCTTACCCCCAGTTCCACCATGGGATGATTTCTCGTAGCCTGTACCAGCTCTCCGATGTACCGGTAAAGCGCATCATGAATAAAGATTTCCCTCACTCTCTCCTGCATCTGCAGAAGCTCACCGATTCCGATCACCGGCTCCACCTTTTCTGCCGTATCATTTCTGCTTTTCCCCTTTACAATCTCCAGCTCGTACTCCATATCCGGGTACCCCATGGACATACAGATCATGAACCGATCCAGCTGGGACTCCGGCAGAAGCTGAGTTCCCGCGCTTCCCACCGGGTTCTGCGTTGCAATTACAATAAAAGGATTCGGAAGCGGACGGGTAATCCCGTCCACCGTCACCTTCTGCTCCTCCATCACCTGCAAAAGAGCGGACTGCGTCTTTGGCGATGTCCGATTGATCTCATCCGCCAGCAGGAGATTGCACATCGCTGCTCCCGGCTGATACTCAAACGTACCTGTTTCTTTTTTATACATGGAAAACCCTGTAATATCCGACGGAAGCACATCCGGCGTAAACTGAATCCTGTTTTCCTTCAGCCCCATCGCCCGGGAAAAGGCCAGCGCCATAGTTGTCTTTCCTACCCCCGGAATATCTTCCAGAAGAATATTTCCTCCGGCCAACACCGCCGTCATAGTCTTTACGATACATTCATCCTTACCGATCACTGCTTTTTTTACCTCCGCGATAATCCGCAGCGCCGGATTCTCTCTCTGCTCTTCCATAAGTCCCCTTTCTCCTCTCCCTGTCAATCTGACTTCATTATACAACAGTTTATCCCCCCGGAATACTTAAAATTTCCTTTCTTCCGCCCGTGGAATATGGTATGCTAAGAGAAGACAGAATGAGGAGGCAAGAGAATGAAACAGTTAGGATACATCCATATTTACTGTGGCGACGGCAAAGGAAAAACCACCACAGGGATGGGACTTTGCGCCAGAGCGGCGGGAAGCGGTCTGAAAGTTCTGATCTACCAGTTTATGAAAGACAACAGCACCTGCGAGCGCAAAGTTCTGGAACAAATTCCCGGAATCACCTTTGAAAACGGACTCTCCCGGGAGAAATTCAGCTTTCAGATGAGTCCGGAAGAAAAGCAGGAGCGAAAAAAATATTATGAATCTCAATTCTGCCGGATCACAGAGAAAGCCCGGTCAGAAAAATATGACCTTCTTTTCCTGGATGAAATTATCTATACGATCCGGGCCGGGCTCTTTGATGAAACACTGCTTCTCTCCTGGCTGAGGGAAAAACCGGAAGAACTGGAAGTCGTACTCACCGGACAGGATCCCAGCCCCCGGCTTGTGGAAGCTGCTGATTACGTCTCAGAGATCCGCAAAAAAAAACACCCCTTTGACCAGGGCATACCTGCCCGGCGGGGAATCGAAAGTTAACTTTTTCAAGAGGAATACAAAATGGCAAAAAATACTTTTCCCTTGCAGATTCTGGAAAATGCAGACGGCTGGGAAACTTTAATTTTCCTTTACAGCGCTGCATTAAAGGAAATCGGCACAAAAATAGAAATTCTCAACGAAGAATTTCTTCACATTCACCGTTATAATCCCATTGAACATATTAAATCCCGGATCAAAACTCCGGAGAGCATTGTCAAAAAACTGAAAAAACACGGCTATGAATCCACCCTGGAAAACATGGTTCAATACGTCAACGACATCGCCGGTATACGGATCACCTGCTCCTTCACCTCGGATATCTACCGGATCGCAGATATGATCGCCAAACAGAGCGACATCAAAGTTCTGTCCCTGAAGGACTATATGAAAAATCCCAAACCCAGCGGATACCAGAGTTACCATATGCTGGTCTCCGTGCCCATTTTTCTCTCCGACACCGTGGTTGACACAAAGGTTGAAATCCAGATCCGCACAGTCGCCCAGGATTTCTGGGCCAGCCTGGAACACAAGATCGCATATAAATTTGAAGGTATGGCTCCGGCCTACATCAGCCATGAACTGCGGGAATGTGCCCGCATTGTAACGAACCTGGACGAACGGATGCTTCAGTTAAATAATGCAATTCTGGTTCTGGAAGCAGAACGGTCTTCCGAAAAAGAGGATTAGAAATGAGGAGTGCCCCGGCTTTTACACCGGGGCATTATTATGAAAAAATTTATTATTTGCAATGATTTCTCACTGCAAAGGGCCTTGTCTGAACTGTAATTATCATATCATCTACATATGAACAGATTATGAATCTCTCATGAATTAACTGTGAAAGAATTTTTGTTTATATTATTTTCCTTTTTTCTTCATGGTTTCTTCACAAAGTAATCACGAAATTCACACAATTTCCTCCTATACTATAGTCATAAAATAATTAAACATTATTTTATACTTTCTTTTTCATATGTACCGGCGAAATGCCGGTCTCCTTCCTTTTTTAAAAAACCAGCCATACCCCAGGCTGGTTTTTTGATTGTCTTATTCACTCAGCGCATCGCTTAATCTGGCAAAATCTTCCAGTGTAAGTTTCTCCCCCCGCACTGCAGGCGGGAAACCACAGGCTGCGATGGCTTCCTCAATTTTCTCTTTTGAAAAATCCAGCTGTCCGTCCCCTCTCAGACCGTTGAGCAGCGTCTTCCTTCTCTGATTAAAAGACGCCCGGATCAGGCGGAACATCAGCTGTTCCTCTCTCACTTTCACCGGCGGCTCCTCATGAAGCGTAAGACGGATCACCGCACTTCCCACCTTCGGCCGGGGCATGAAACAGTTCGGAGGTACATTGGCCACCAGATACGGTTCTGCATAGTACTGCACTGCCAGGGACAGCGCGCCGTAATCCTTACTTCCCGGACCTGTCTGCATTCGCATGGCCACTTCCTTCTGCACCATCACCGTGATCGAAGAGACCGGCACATGATTCTCAAAAAGTCCCATAATAATGGGAGTTGTAATATAATATGGAAGATTCGCCACGATCTTCACGGGCCTTCCCTGATTCTTTTCCTCTGCCAGCCTGGCCAGATCCACCTTCAGAATATCTTCATTGATTACGGTCACGTTATCATAGCCGCTCAGCGTATCTTCCAGAATGGGGATCAGCGTCCGGTCGATCTCCACCGCACAGACTTCTCTGGCCGCACAGGCCAGATACTGCGTCATCGTTCCGATCCCAGGCCCGATCTCCACCACAAAATCATCGGGTGTGATCTCGGCGGCCGCTATAATCTTATCCAGTACATGGGTATCAATCAGAAAATTCTGTCCGAATTTTTTCTGAAACGTAAATCCGTATTTATTCAGAACCGCTATGGTCTCCTTTGGATCTCCCAGAAAAGGCTTCTGTCTCTCATTTCTCATCAATATTCAAAATCCTTTTCATAGAGAAGTACCCGGTTATTCTCATCCATTTTCTTTCTCCGGGTAATCTTCTTTTTGGCTGCCCGCGCAATCGCCTTATCCACCATATCCTTCACCCCTGCCACTGTCACCGGCTGATCCTCATCCTGATTATCTCCGATCAGTGTATAGAGCGCCAGAACTGCCATGTCGTCAATCTTGTATCCCATCTCTTTAGAATATGTGCGGGCAAAGGTTACCAGCTCATCATTGGTAAACACCGGAATAGCGATGGTACTGGTGAATTTTCGTGCAAATTCCGGATGGTTGGCAAAAAGTTTCTGGAGACTCTTCTTTTCATCCTCCGCGATCAGGATCATGCTGTCTGTGCGGAATTCCATAGCCTGGGAAAACTTTTCCACCGCCTCATCTGTCAGCTGCCCCGCCTTCTCGATCAGAAGGAAACCGCCTGACATATTTGCCACAATCTGTATGGGATCGCCGGCATTCACGTCCTCCGCATCCAGGCTGGCAAACTTGGCCGCCTTCATTCCCAGTTCCTTGCAGAGCGCTTTTACCAGCGCATCCGACAGACGGGTCTTTCCGGTACCCGGCCGTCCCATAATCGCAATATTTCCTCCGGCAGAAGTCTTATCTCCCGTATGGGTGTAAGCTCCATGCAGCGCATCCAGAATCTGTTCATCCATTCCGGGAACCTTAACGAAATAGGTAAACAGTTTTTTCTGCTCATCCGTCAGTTTTTCCGGACGCATCCTGTTCACGGACCGGTCTTCCTCTCCGGCCGGAAGAAGCGCTTCCAGTTCCCGCTCCTCCTGCTCTGCCCTCAGATCTCCTTTTCTCTCCTTCAGAGAAATCTCAACCGTATCGCCGGAAACAGTCTCCTTCTTCTCTTCCTGCTCTTCAGAAGCCACAGCACCCATTGTCTGAGAAATAATTGCATTTTCCAGAATGACATCCTGATCCAGGATCTCTTCTTCCAGTTCTTTTACAGGCATCTCGGCCGTACTCTGATCAAGAACCGGATCGGCCTCTGCCTCCGGTGCACTCTCCTGCTCATTTCCGAAGCCTTCCCCTGCCAGTTCCATCGCCAGATGCTGCGTTGTCTCGCTTAAGATCGCGTCCAGGTCCAGATCCGGCTCTTTTTTCTCTTCTGCAAAATCCAGTTTTTCCGGTTCCAGATCCCGCACCTGGAAAGACTCCTCCGGCTTCCACTGGGATTCTGCTTCCGGTTCTTCCGCCGTCTCCTGAGGGCGGATCCTGGTCAGCACATCCTTGAAGCTCTCAGAAAAGCGCTGCCGCAAGTCTTCCGTATCCCGCAGATCCGTCTCCGGTGTTTCCCATTCAGCATCCCGGGATACCGGTGTTTCCGGAATTTCTTCTGCCCTTTCAGAAGCAGGCACTGTTTCTGCTTCCGAAACAGTCTCTTCCGGTTCTTTCGCCAAAGCTGCAGCCGCCTCAGAAAGTCCCCGGCTTGCCACCGCCGCGCTGACCGCTGCTGCAAGACCTGCCGTCACTGCCGCTGCGGCAGCTTCCACCTGCTCTCCGGAATCCTGCTTCTCCGGCTCTTTTGCGGAAGCTGCTGCCTTCTCCGGCTCCTGGCTGGCCTCCGTTTTTACTGCTGCTGCCGCATCCATCTTCTCAATCAGACGGTTTGTGATCTCCGGTGCAGCCTCATTTCTCTTCTCATACTTTTCTTTCTGAGACGGAGTCAGGGGCTGATACTGCATTTTCAGCTCCATGGCTTTCATCACATACTTGCCCTCGCTGAACCACAGGATCAGGTCATCACATTCCTCAATACACTTGTCGATCATTCCGGCTCTGCTGTACAGCTTTGCCAGCTCATAAGCCCAGCGCTCTGTATATTCCCACTTCTTATACTTTTCCAGAATCTCGATCTGCTCTTCGATCGGAGCCCGTCTTGCCCTGTAAATCTTATACTTCAGAATGTATTTGGAGTTATCATTGGACGCATTTTCAACATATTCAGTATAATATTCAACAGCCTCGTCGAATTCATGCATTTTCAGAGAGAGTTCCACCAGGCGGTACAGGATCATCTTGCCAATCGGTGCTCTGTGATAAGCCAGAACCAGAATCTCCTTGCTTTCACGCAGCATTTTGTTCGCCTCATAGATATCCGCCACCATACAGAGTGTACGGACACTCTTCACTCTCCTCCAGTCAATGGTCTCCACCACGCCGAGAGCCCCCTTATAGTCTCTGGCGTCTACCAGCTTATTTATCTGGTCTAATTTAATTTGATACTCGGTCTTGTCCAATATACTCACCTCTGATTTTATATCCTGCTTTTACGCTGATTTTGACACACTTATAATCATATCAAGTTTACCATACCCTACATGTGTTGTCAAAACAAAACAGAAGAAAACCCCGCGGCAGGCCCTGCAGAAACTTAAGAAAGACTGCGGGATTTGGGAAACTTCCGCAGCCTTTCTTCCTGTCATTTCCAGACCTTTACTTTTCGTAATCCACAACCACAGTCTCTCCCGGTACCGCCTGTCCCGGATGGGGGGTCAGGGATTTTATATCATCCATGTTGGTGATGATCACAGGAGTCACACAGCTGTAACCCTTTCCAGTGATAAAATCCATGTCAAACTCCATCAGAAGGTCTCCCTTCTTTACAGAAGCTCCGGCTTCCACCTTCGGAGTGTAGCCCTCTCCATTTAAAGCTACCGTGTCCATTCCGATATGGATCAGCAGCTCCAGGCCATCCGCTGTATTAATTCCGATCGCATGTCTGGTATCTGCAATCATGGAAACGGTTCCGTCTGCCGGGCTGTATACCTTGCCTTCCGCCGGTTTGATCGCAATTCCATCTCCCAGAACCTTCTGTGAGAACATGGGATCTTCGATATTCTCCAGCAGAACAGCCTCCCCTTTAATCGGTGCGTACAGCTTTGTCTCTTTTGCTTTTTTTCCAAATAATCCCTTAAACATAATTCTGTCCTCTCTTTCCACTTTTTCTATATAGTATCACCTAAAAAAACTTTAGGCAAGAGCGCCGTCCAGGATTTTCCGCGCCCGGCGGATCTGCTCCTCATCTGTGAGAATAATCTTATACTCATCCATCTGGGCGCTTCCCATGGAAACCTGGGGCTGGCGGTAGCGCATCCTTCCCTCTGTCACTTTTTTCCCTGTCATATGAAAGGCTTTTGCCTTCGTCTGTTCTATCAGGAGCGGCAGATTCTCTGGCGATACACCCGCCCCCGGCATAATCGTAATTCTGTTATCTGCCAGTTCTACCAGAAGTTCCAGAAGATCTGCACCCTCAGCGGCAGAATTTCTCTGTCCGGAAGTCAGGATCGTTCGGATCCCCAGCGCCACCGCCTCCTCCAGAGCTTCCTGCGGCGCAATGCACATATCAAAAGCCCGATGCAGCGTCACAGACATCCCTTCCGCCTCTTTCACAAGTTTCCGCATCCGCTCCACGTCCAGTTCTCCCTCCGGCATGAGGATTCCGATCACCACACCGTCGGCGCCCAGTTCCCGGAACATCTTTACTTCTTCCCGGATGATCTCAAATTCCTCGTCAGAATAACAGAAATCCCCCACCCTGGGACGCAGCAGTACATGAAGTTTCAGATCGCCGCAGGTTTCCTTTATGCGACGGAACAGACAGGGAGACGGGCTTAATCCCCCCATGGGAAGCCCGCTGCAGATTTCCAGCCGGTCGGCTCCTCCGGCCTTCGCCGCAAGGGCGGATTCCACAGAGTCCACACAACATTCCAATAAAATCATACTTTTTACTCCTTACTGATAAAACGTTTGAAGGGAGGGTGCTCACACACCCTCCCTTCATCCATGATATGTATTATTTACATAATTTTTTGAATTCATCCGCTACGAACTGAACTTTTGTACCGATTACAACCTGTACATTGTTCTTGCCCGGACGGATCACACCTGCAACACCTGCAGATTTGATCTTCTTCTCATTTACGAGAGTGGGATCCTTGATCTCCAGACGAAGTCTGGTGATGCAGTTATCGATGGAGGTTACGTTGGCTGCTCCTCCTACGCCTTCCAGTACAGTCTTTGCAACTGCGGTAAAGTCGTTGTTAGCCAGAACAACTTTTGCTTCTTCTTCTGCGTCGTCATCCTCGCGTCCCGGAGTTTTCAGGTTAAACTTCACGATAGCGAAACGGAATACAGCGTAGAATACTACAAATGCTGCGATACCCAGCGGGATGATCGTCCAGGTCTTTGCTGCTGCCGGCAGAGATGCGGAGAACAGAAGGTCTGTTGCACCTGCAGAGAAAGAGAATCCTGCACGGAATCCTACAACCAGGGTAATTACTGTAAAGATCGCATACAGCAGAGCGTATACTACGTACAGACCCGGAGCCAGGAACATGAATGCAAACTCGAAGGGTTCGGTAACACCGCAGACAAATGCTGCAACAGCTGCGGAACCTACCAGACCGATTGCAATTTTCTTCTTGTTAGACTTAGCGGAACGGATCATAGCCAGCGCTGCACCGGGGATACCGAACATCATACAGGGGAAGAATCCGGACATGTACATACCAAGATCCCAGCCTACCTGTGCGGAGGTCTCACCACCCCAGAAGTGGGTGATGTCTCCAAGCCCGATGGTATCGAACCAGAATACGTTGTTCAGTGCGTGATGCAGACCGGTGGGGATCAGCAGTCGGTTCAGGAATGCGTAGATACCAGCACCGATATTTCCCATACCAGCGATTGCGTTACCGATAGATACCAGACCACCGAATACCAGAGGCCATACAAACAGCAGAACTGCGGAAGCCAGGATAGAAACAACACCTGCAACGATCGCTACGCAGCGTTTGCCGCTGAAGAAAGACAGGAAATCCGGCAGTTTTGTGTTTTTAAACTTATTGTAGCAGGAAGAACCGATCACACCGGCGATGATACCGATGAAGGGGTTTGCAACCTTTGCGAAAGCCAGCATAGCTGTCTCATCAGCTGCCAGACCCGGTCTTAAAACAGTAACAACACCCTGGCTTAACAGAGTAGTCATCATCAGCCAGGAAGCCAGTGCAGCAAGACCTGCTGTACCGTCTTTGTCATCTGCCATACCAACACCAACACCAATTGCAAACAGGATTGCCATGTTGTCGATCAGAGCACCGCCTGCCTTAACCAGGAACAGACCGATAGCCGGAACAACACCGGCAATTTCTCCACCCTGCATGGTTTCCGGACATAACAGATATCCGATACCCATCAGAATACCGCAGATGGGCAGACATGCTACGGGGAGCATTAAGGCTTTACCTAATTTCTGAAGCCATTTCATAATTAAAACCCTCCTTCATTAAAATTTGTTCTTGTGGTTTGTGCATTCTCACCACAGTTTTAATTATTTAGGCTCATTATAGTGGCTTCAGTTTTAAAAGTCCATTGAAAATTTTATGATTAGTTTATAATTTTTTTAGATTTTTAATGTTTTCTACAGTTTTCTTTCAGCACTGACGGATAATCTGAATGATATTTGCCACCTCATCATCACTGACCGTAATATAAAACTCTGCCTCCACAGAAGCTAAAATATCCTTCAGATTATTGTACAGCCGCTTATTCTTTGAGATAATGTAAGAGGACTGTCTGTTCACCGGCGCTTCCGCTTGATTCTGAGTCCGGTAAATCATACAGGCAATATGCATAAAAAGCCCGATCTCCTGATTGGAGGAGAGGCCGTGCGCCGCTTTCTTGATCCTGGCGATCACAGACGGCAGCACTTCTTTCAGAAGCAGAATATCAAATCCCTCCAGCTGTTCCTGAAGATAAGCATAGATTGCATTGTAATTGACCGAAGCCACCGTCTCCAGAGAAAGCAGGATCCCCAGCTTGTCCGCCGGCGTGTCAAACAGTGTGGAAATGGGAATATAGGGAATTCCATAGAGTTCCGGATCATAAGCTCCCACCACACAGACTATTTTCTGGTTTTTCTGAATCTGATTTACCTTCTTCAGCAGATATTCCCGATCTGAGATGGCCAGCGGTACAATATCCGTATTTTCCAGACAGATATTCTGCTCTATGTAGTTTTTCATCTGCACTGCCGCCCCCTCGCCGGTCATGCACAGTGTGATGATCACCTGAGGATTTTTCTGCTTTCTGGATGACTGTGCCAGTTCTGAGTAAACCTGCTGGTAGGAGTCCATCACGTCATGGTACACTTCATCCAGCGTATCGTGAGTGCTGGCTTTCCGCGAAGCATCCAGGGCGATGAGCGTTGCCGGAACACAGACGCTTTTAATCTCCACCCCCGTCTCCCGTTCGATCATCTCAGCCATAGTCTGCAGGGAACCCATATCATACAGCATCAGGATGCCCTTCCCCTGATTGATCTCAAGAATCGTCTCCTTCAGTTCTTCATATACCAGCTGCATATCCTTCTCAAGTTCCAGATCAAAGGCATAAATATTGTCATCCTGCACCAGGGCATCCGCCACCTCCACAATACTGGAAGCCGTACTGTTTCCGTGCATGGCCACCAGGACAACCGGTTTATTCTCCACCGTGATCCCGCCCTGATCCTGACAGATGAACATCGTGAGAAAGACCACTTCATCCACAGGCAGATGAAGGCTGAACTCCTCTTCCACTTCCCCGGCAAACTTGGAACAGAAAATGTATTCATTATTATAATCCTTCACCACCCGGGCAATCTGTTCATTTGAAATCTTCTGCGATTTCATCTGCCGCTCCAGCATGGAAGACAGATGCAGGCAGACCGCATAGAAGACTGCATCCGTATAAACTCTTTCAAATCGCAGAGAAGCCTCCTTCAGAAATCGATCCACCGCGCTTATAATCCGGGAATCCACAATTTTGGAGAGAGCCTCCTTGTCAATCCCCTTCTTCACCATACTCTGATTAATCTTATAAAAGCCATGTTCCAGATCCGCATGGAGAATCGCAGAGATATCCTCCTCTTCCACCCCGTGTTCCTTTAATTCCTCCACCTTCCGGTCAATCATCCCATACAGAGTGTCCCGGGCATTTTTCTCCGTATTTTCCGGCTCCTCAAAGGCGTCCGTCGTCCGGTCTCCGAAAATGTAAAGATAATTATCCGGAATGATATTTTCTATCTGCGTCCGGTATTTTCTGTAGGAAAGAAGTCCTTTTCTCACATAATTGGGAAAATCATGGATACATACTTCAATCTCCTCCAGATCCTCATTGAAATTACGGGCATAACCGTTTGCGCATCCCAGCTTAATATCTTTTTTCAGCTGTTTTACATTAAACTGACAGGGATAAAGCAGAAGGGAGCGGAGAAGTTCCGCATTGATCCGGATCTTCCGCTTCATCCGCATAGCCTCTTTCTGAAAGAAGCACTCTACCATCTCGAAGCGCTCTTCCATCGTCCGCTTGGAAAGCGGCGGAACATCCACCACAATGGAAAATTTGGAGGAATACAGGTTCAGCTGAGAAGCCGTGACCGAATCATCCACCGAATAAATCAGGATGATATCATTGTCATTCAGCTGCCTCAGTTCCACCTGTCGGAGCAGATCATTCTGGATATCATGTCCCAGACAGTTCAGGTGATCTACAAAGAGAACACCGTTTTTCGCCCTGCCAAAAGCCCCGCTTCCATCCTCCTTAAAGAAAATATCACCGATCTTTCCGGGATCTTCCTCTTCCAGATAACGGCAGTTAATCTTTACAAAAGGTGCTTCCCCGTCCAGGATCCCTTTCTCCCTGGCATATTCATAAACCAGAGAGGCCAGAAGACTTTTTCCGGATCCGTCCGGACCGGTGATCAGCACCGGAAGAGACCCCCCTGGATACAGAAGGGCCGCCTTGATCAGCTGGATCACCTGTTTTAAGCTGGACTGATATCCGATCAGTTTCCGGAAACAGGACTCTTCCTCTTTTTTTATCAGGGAATAATAGACCGGACGGCCTCCGGACTTCTCAATCCGCTGCTCCTTCACCAGTTCATTTAAAAGTTTACTTAAATTAGAACGCTGCATCTGCAGAGCTTCTGAAAGTTCCTGGGTAGTAAACAGACTGTCCCCCGGGTGCCTTTTCGTCTCCTCCTGCATATATTCCAAAACAATGTCTTTACTTAATTTCATTGCTTTCTCTTCCTTAAGTCAAAACTTCGATAACAGTATACTATAATATACAGATTATTTCATCCATTTTTCAGAAAAATATGCCGCAAAACTGCCAGATTCCTCTCTATACAGTTCTGCGGCATCCTCATTTATTCTTCTACATCTTCTCCGTTGGACTCGATCACTTTCTTGTACCAGTAGAAGGAATCTTTCTTATATCTTTTTAAGGTACCGGATCCATCATTTTCCCGGTCTACGTAAATAAATCCGTATCTCTTCTTCATCTCTCCGGTGGATGCGCTGACCAGATCGATACATCCCCAGTAAGTGTATCCCAGAAGATTGACGCCGTCAGCGATCGCATCCTTCATCGCCAGCACATGCGCTTTTGTATATGCGATACGGTAAGGATCATGGATACTTCCGTCTTCCTCTAATTTATCTACAGCGCCCAGTCCGTTCTCTACTACCATCAGCGGCAGACCATAGCGCCCGTACAGCTCATTCAGGAAATAGCGCAGGCCTTTGCCATCAATGCCCCATCCCCACTCACTGTATTCAATATAAGGATTCTTTGCCCCTGTGGTAAAGTTTCCTTTTGCTTTCTCCGCATTCTCGTCTGTGGTAATACAGCCGGTGGAATAGTAGGAAAAGGTTATCATATCCACTTTTCCTTCTTTCATATCCACAAAATCCTGCGGCTCGGTCACAAGCTCTGCGTCATACTCATCCCACAGTCTCCGGGCAAAGTAAGGGTATTCCCCGCGAGCCATGGTGTCTGCACAGTAGAAGAAATCATCCTGCTCCCGCTTCTGATTTGCCAACACGTCATCCGGTCTGCTGGTCAAAGGATAACTGCACACACCAGCCAGCATAGCGCCCACCATCATTTCCGGATTAATCTCATGTGCTGCCCGGACTGCCCTTGCACTGGCTACAAACTCATGATGCAAACTCTGAATCCCTTCCTGTACATCTTTCTTTGAATAATTCGGCAGAAAGTTTCTCATTAGAATCGGGCTGTTGATTTCATTGAAAGTCAGCCAGTATTTCACCAGTCCGTTAAATTCTGTGAACAGTGTTCTGGCATATTTCTCAAAACAATCTATCAGTTTCCGGTTATTCCATCCTCCCAGTTCCTCTTCCAGATACACCGGAAGATCATAGTGAAAAATAGTAACCAGCGGTTCGATATCATATTTTTTCAGTTCCTTAAATACATTGCGGTAAAACTCCAGCCCTGCCTGATTCGGTTCTTCCTCAATTCCTTTCGGGAAAATGCGCGCCCAGGAGATCGACATACGGAAAACTTTAAATCCCATCTCAGCAAACAGTGCAATATCTTCTTTATAGTGATGATAGAAATCAATGCCTTCGTGGTACGGATAATAATATCCTTCCAGAACTGTCCTCTTCGCTCCTTCCGGAAGTGACTGGAACATACTTGCTTTCCCCGGTTCTCCCTCTTTTGTAAGATAAGTCGTATATCTGGGTTCTGTCAGACTTCCCGCTGTGGTAAAATCAGAGACTGTCATTCCTTTTCCATCTACATCCCAGGCGCCTTCACACTGATTTGCCGCAGTAGCCCCGCCCCATAAAAAGTTCTTCGGAAATCCCATTTTTATCTCCTCCTGTTTTTACTTTTCTAAAAATTCAACCAGATCACCGTCGTAAACCAGATCCATCATCTGATATTCTTCCCCATCCAGACGGCCGATCCTGTTTCTCGTTCCATCGTTTACAATAGGAATTTTTACAATCTGAATCTCTCCCGCATAATGTTTATAATTATCATTTACAATTACCACGTCGCCCACCTGGAAGGTCTCTCCTTCTACTTTCCTCGGCTCGATCACCTCGCCGGGCTGGCTGTATTTAAAGCGGGAGATACGTGTTCTCCAGATCCATTCCGAGCTGTCTCCCATCTCCAAATGAGGTACAAAATCAAAAAGTACTTCTTTTTCTTTTTCTGTAACTTCCGGATCCAGGGTGACACGCAGCCGCTTGATGGGTTTCTCCAGGCTGATGATTCCGTGATCCACCAGCATCTTCAGCGTCGGATCCATGTGGTCTTTGTTCAATCTGGAACTCTCCTGCACCACTTCCTGCAGTCCTTTGAATTCCTCCTCGCTGGCATAGGCATTTCCGATCAGAAGATTATCCACATCTCCCGTTGCCAGCATCATACGCGCCTGCAGATCAAGAGGCAGCATACGCAGTTTTTCCACCGTGGGAAGTCCGCATACCGCATCCCACACACCATGCGTTTCAGGCGCTGTGGAAGAAATAAATGCACTGATCCTGACCTTTCTGTCGATAGCCTTGATCTCCTGATTTTTCGTTACAAACTTATCCCACTTCATAGCCGTATATCTCTGGGGGTAAAAGTTATGGCAGACCTGGATCTCTCCTGCATCCACACCGCTCTTGAGCAGTCCCTTTACAATCTCGGGAGAATTATTAAATTCAATCTCTATTCCATACGGATTCTTCACCAGCTTCGCATCGCCCTCCGGCCCGTAACTTAAATCCATACGCAGCATGTCCACTTCGATCTCTTTAAATACACTCAGATCCTCAGGAGACGCCCCCATTTTCTCAAAACACATAGGATTTACATCCAGAGAAACTTTCAGGTGATTCTTATGCGCCGCCGCGATCAGCTTCCTAAAATATTCCAGAACCTCCTCCTTTGTCCCCTCCACGGAAAACATGCTGGAAAAGACTCTGGAAACTCCGTATCTGGCAGCCAGCTCAAAATACTTTTCAATTTCTTCCAGGGGTCTTAAATCAGGATATACAGAAATTCCAAGTTCCGTTCTCATTCACTTTTCGCTCCTTTTCTAAAAAGGACTGCTGCATCTGACTTTACAGCAGTCCCCTCTTTATAATATGATTTATTTTCCTGCCTTTGCCGCTTCTTCCTCTGCCTGCTCTTTTGCTATGCACTGTTTCTCATAAACTTTATAGAACGGATACCAGATCGCGAATACAATTGGAAACATCAACAGTACAAAGATCACATTTCTAAAGTCCATAGTAGCCATAAACTGCTGCACGCCTATTGGCAGAGTCGTCATAATAAGTACGGACGGAACAGACATCAAATTAAAAGTATATGCCAGATACATAAATCCCATAACTACCAGAGAGTTCAGAATAAAGGGAATTACCAGAATCGGATTATACATGATCGGGAATCCGAAGATTGCCGGCTCATTAATATTGAACAGTCCCGGAACCAGGGACGCTTTGGCAACGGCGCTGATCTGTTTTGATTTACTCTTAAGTCCCATCACACACAAGGGCAGTGTATTTCCGGATCCTCCCAGAATAGCCAGACAGCCATACAGGAAGATAGCATTGAATACCAGAGGCTCCCCTGCTGCCGCCAGCTCTCCGTTTGTGGCATAAGCTGCAATATACATAGGCATAATAGCGGTAAATACCACGCTTCCGCCGTGGATTCCAAAGAACCAGCTCAGACAGAATGCGATAACTATAACGATCATTCCCAAAGGAGATACCAGATAGGACAGCGGGGTTGCAATCACAGAAGTAATCAAATTCCCCAGCGTCATCGTTCCATCAGTAAAATAAGAAATTGCATTTGCCAGTCCATACCAGAACAGAATATTCAGTCCGGAAGGAATAATAGAATTAAAACTGTTTAAGATACCCTCCGGAACCACATCCGGCATACGGATCATCCACTTGTGATCTACCGCAAACTTGGTAATACGCACAGAGATCAAACTAATCAGAATGGCGCAGAAAATACCGTTGGCGCCGAGAGCGCTCACATTCAGAGCACGGATACTTGCTCCGTCTGCTGTCGTTGCAGATGTCAGCGGTGCGCATACCAGGATAAAACATACCATAGAAGTAAATCCTGACTGGATCTGTGCTTTCACACCCAGACGCTTTGCATAGGTATAGGCCAATGTGAAGGACATAAAAAGTCCCAGCAGACCCATGGTCAGCTCATAGGGCATATACAGAATATCGTAGATGGGGTTTCCTGCTTTCCATCCGAAAGCCATTCCTCCGATCGCACAGATAATCTGAACAACAGCACCGATCATAATCAGTCCCATCGTTCCTCCCATACCCTGGCCAATCGTTCCAAAAGCAGGGCTTCTGGAAAGTTTTTCGCTTCCACGCTGAAGCGCCTTCATAAATTTACTGTTAGCAAACTTCTCTAATTTACTGTTCATTTACTTTTCCCCACTCCGTTTCTTCTCTTTATTTTCCTGTGATCTTGTATGCCAGTTTCATTACATTCTCCGCATTTCCGATGGCATAATCCAGAGACGGGATTCCCTCAACAGGGATAGTCAAAATCTTTTTCAGCTCCTCCACGCGATAGGACACCTGGGGACCTACCAGAACGCAGTCATAATCCTTCTGATAACCTTCCACATCATTGACCGGAACGGCATTGATGGTCAGATCTTCTCCTTTATCTGCACAGTATTTCTCGATTTTCTTCATAAGAATGCTGGTGGATAATCCTGCTCCGCATGCTAATAAAATTCTCATTTTCTTTTCCTCCTACTTAAAATAAATGTTCTCCGACAAAATTATTTCTGGATCTTATAAAGCTCAATCATCTCTCCGATCAGCTCCTGAGCCAGCATACTGGTCATCAGGTGATCCTGGGAATGGATCAGAAGCACGCTCAGATCTGTCTTCTCGCCGTTCGCCTCTGCGATCAGAAGATCTGTCTGCCCGTGGTGCGCCTCTGCCGACGCCTTTCTGCTCTCCCCCATCAGACGGTCCGCTTCTTCAAAGTCGTGCTTCTTCGCTGCCTGCAGAGCCTGAAATGCCAGCGTTCTCGCATCGCCGGAATGAGCAATCAGGGTCATTGCTATGGTTTCGGTATCCATATTGATCTCCTCCTTGTTTTTTATGTTCCGTATCTGATATACTGATCATACCCTTTTGCAGATTCTTCCGCAAATCGGGCAAACTCCGGTCAGCCCCGCTTTTTTACACACTACTGCAGGGCTTTATACACAAAAGTAAAAAAAGAAGAAAAAAAATGGCTCCAAACTGCTTTCAGAGCAGAACTCTTTTCAGAAGCCCGGATTTTTGCACAGAAAATCCCCCTCAGGTGTTATACACTTCGTTTTTATTTTATACACTCTTTTTTACTTCTTTTTATTTACGTCAAATTATATAAAACAGAAAGGGATATAAAGAAAAGTATAATGAAAAGTTACAAAGCGATCCTTTATGACATCGACGGAACCCTGTTAAATACCCTAAACATGAACATGTATCCGCTGATTCAGATTATCAAAGAAGAATTAAACGAAGACTGGACCTTTGAGGAGGTTCTGCGATTTGTTCCCTACCCGGGCATGAAGGTTCTGGAAGAACTGGGAATCCAAAACAGAGAAGAAGTCTACGAACGGTGGGTGCGCTACGTAAATGAATATGAAGAAAGAGCCATCCTTTACGATGGATTTGAAGAAGTTCTGGAATCATTTAAAAGAGCCGGCATGATCCAGGCTATCGTCACCTCCAAAACAGAAAAACTATACCAGGAGGATGTGGTCTCCCAGGGAATCGACGCTTACATGGACACCGCCGTCCTGGCCAACGATACCAAAAAGCATAAGCCTGACCCGGAACCTCTGCTGGAATGTCTGCGCCGCCTCGATCTCTCCCCCGAAGATGCCATCTACATCGGCGACTCCCTCTCCGATTATCAGGCTGCCCGGAATGCTTCTATGGATTTCGGATACGCGGTCTGGGGAAGCGTATGCGGGGACGGGATCGACAATCCTGATTATATCTTCCGGGAACCAAAAGAACTGCTCACCCTTCTTTCATAAGATCCCGAAAGAATTCCCTTTACAGAAAAATGGCGCACACTGCATTTTTCACAATGTGCGCCATTTTTCTTATTTTACAGTCACCTTATCCAGATGCCAGATCTCATCTACATACTCCTGAATCGTACGGTCAGAGGTAAACTTGCCAGATTTTGCCACATTTAAGATAGCACTTCTCGCCCAGCCTTCCTCGTTCCTGTATGCCGCCTCCACTCTTCTCTGCGCCTCTGCATAGGCTTCAAAATCTGCCAGAATAAAGTAGGTGTCAGCCCGATCGCTGCTGTTGGTATTCAGCAGGGAATCATAGATTTCACGGAACATCTGCATATCCCCATTGGAATACATACCGTTGATCAGCTGCATCAGCACGGTGCGGATCTTGGGATTATTGTTAAAGTAACTCATGGGATCATAGCCACCGTTATTCTCGTAATTGATTACTTCATCTGCGGACAGACCGAAGATAAAAGCATTTTCTTTTCCGACTTCCTCTACAATCTCCACATTGGCGCCGTCCATTGTTCCTAGAGTCAGCGCACCGTTCAGCATAAACTTCATATTTCCGGTTCCGGAAGCCTCCTTGCTGGCAGTAGAAATCTGTTCGGAAACATCCGAAGCGGCGAAGATCCATTCTGCATTGCTTACCCGGTAATTCTCAATGAATACCACCTTGATCTTGCCATTGATGGACGCATCATTGTTGATCACTTCGGCCACATTGTTGATCAGCTTGATCGTCAGTTTTGCCCGGCGGTAACCTGCCGCTGCCTTAGCACCGAAAATAAAGGTTCTGGGATAGAAATCCATCTCCGGGTGTTCTTTCTGTCTCTTATACACATCTCCGAGCCCACGAGACCGTACTAGATCTCGT
>URYM01000004.1 GCA_900552095.1 uncultured Blautia sp.
GTTCCTGAATATCAAAGGCATTGTTATCGTTTAGTTCTTTCAGCCGATCGATATAGCCAAATTTCTGAGAAAACTGTTTTTCCAGAGACTGCCCGTCTCTCCCTTTCATAAATGTACTGTAAGTTCTGTTCAGTCGGTGTACATTCAGATAGAGGCTGAGCGTGATTCCAATCAGGACAATTACCACGACCAGCAGGCAGATGACAAGTATTCCAGGATCAATCCCGGCCTGTTCTAAAATGCTGCTCATATTCTTTCCCCTTATCTCAATGATTCAAATAATTCTACAATACGCTCCAACTCACTCTCAGAGTAATACTCTATCTCTATTTTCCCCTTTTTATTATCTTTCGGATGAATTTGCACCTTAGTTCCAATAATGCTCTTCATTTTTTCCTCCAGACTCTGATATGCAAGTAATGCTCCCTGGGAAAATTTTTCTTCTCTTTTCTTTTTCGGATTAAGAAGCTCCTTCACCAATTTTTCTGTCTCGCGAACACTCAGCTTTTCATCAAAAATCTTCATCGCTACTGTATATTGATGATCTCCACTTTCCAAAGCCAGCAGTGCCCTTGCATGTCCTGTAGAAATCATTTCATCTACAATCATCTGCTGTACTCGTTCATCCAGTTTCAGAAGCCGCATGGAATTTGTTACCGCTGTTCTGCTTTTTGATACTCTCTCAGCTATTTCATCCTGCTTCAGATGAAATTCTTCCATCAAGCGTTTATATGCCGCCGCTTCCTCTATCGGATTCAGATTTTCTCTCTGGATATTCTCAATCAGTGAAATTTCCAGAACTTCCTGCTCAGAGAAATCTTTAATGATCACCGGAACTTCTTTTAATCCAGCCAGCTTTGCCGCTCTCCAGCGTCTCTCTCCCGCTATAATTTCATAATAGTCCTCTTTTTTTTGCACAAGAAGCGGCTGAAGAACCCCGAACTGTTTGATTGATTCTGCCAGTTCCAGGAGCGCATCCTCATCAAATGCCTTTCTGGGCTGTTCCCGGTTCGGCTCAATCTCCGTAATCTTAATTTTAGTGTCTTCCGGTACTTTTATTACCTTTTCCACTACTTTTTCAACAATTTTTTCTTTTATTTCCGGTTTTTCAGATACTTTTTCCTTTGCCTGCTTTTTTGGCGACGAGGAAGGGATCAATGTGTCCAGACCTTTCCCCAGTCCTCCCTTTTTCACTGCCATTCTTCATCCCCCTTATGTATTACTTCTTCCGCCAGCAGATTATAGCTCTCCGCTCCCACAGATTTTGCATCATAATAAATAATCGGCATTCCGTAACTGGGCGCCTCCGCCAGGCGAACATTTCTTGGAATAATCGTCTTGTAGATTGACTGGTTCAAATTATTCTTTACATTTTCCACCACCTGAAGCGACAGATTTGTTCTTGCATCATACATCGTAAATACAACACCTTCGATCTCCAGATCCGGATTTAATCTTTCCTGCACCAGTTCTATCGTATGCATCAGCTGAGACAAGCCTTCCAGCGCATAATATTCACACTGAATAGGAACAAGCACTGTATCTGCTGTAGTCATGGCATTGATTGTCAGCATATTCAAAGACGGAGGACAGTCGATGATAATAAAATCATAATCCCCCCTCACCTGGTCAATATTTGTTTTTAAAATGTACTCTTTTCTCTCTGTTCCAATCAATTCAATTTCTGCTGCTGCCAGATTAACATTGGACGGAATCATAGAAAGATTTTCAAATTCCAGTTTCTGAACACAATCTTCCAGTGTACATTCCTGAAGGAGCAATTCATACACTGTGTTTTCCTGTTCTTTATCCACTCCCAGACCGCTTGTTGTATTTCCCTGGGGATCCATATCAATTACCAGTACTCTCTGTCCCATTTTTCCGAGACAAGCCGCCAGATTAATTGCCGTTGTTGACTTTCCAACACCGCCTTTCTGGTTGGCAATAGCTATTGCTCTTCCCAAAATCATCATCTCCTCTCCTGTGTAATTCTCCCCTTTGTGGAGCCAGAGGATAATTTCCCTCTGCATTGTACTTCTGGAATCATTATACCATCTTTCATTTTCTATTGCCATAAAAAATGTTTCACGTGAAACATTTTTGTCGATTCTTCTAATGTTTCACGTGAAACATCTGCTTTTCTATACATAAAACTTATGATTGCCTCTCCTTGACTGGCCATCAAATTTCTATTATAATGAAAAGAAAAGACAGGGAGGCAGTTATGAAAAATCAAAAGCATAGATTACTCAAGCTAACAGTTCTGGCCGGTTCTACCGCAGCCGCCATTCATGTTGTAAATAAATATATTACTTCTTCAGCGGTTCTAAAAAATCTGTTAAACTGCAATACCCCCGAATCTAATTTGTATTCCTGGAAATTCGGAGATATTTACTATACAAAGCAAGGCGAGGGAAGTCCGCTTCTTCTGATTCATGATTTGACCGCTTCTTCCAGCAGCGAAGAATGGCAATCCTTAAAAACTCAACTCGCCCAGAAACATACCGTTTACTGTCTCGACCTTCTCGGCTGTGGACGTTCACAAAAACCTGCTATCACATACACCAATTACCTGTATGTACAGCTTTTGACTGATTTCACGAAAAATGTCATCAAAGAGAGAACAGACGTTATTGCAACAGGTCTGTCTTCCTCCTTTGCTATTATGAGCTGCGTAAATGACGAGAGTATTTTTGGAAAACTTATGCTGATCAATCCTTCTGATTTATCTGTTCTCAACCAGATTCCCGATCGAAAATCCAAAGCAGCTAAGTTTCTGCTTGAACTTCCGCTGATTGGAACTCTGCTCTATAATATTCTGAACAGTAAATCGTCTATAGAATTATTTTTTACCGAAAAGGCCTATTATAACCCTTTCCATGTAAATGGAACTGTGCTGGATTCTTATTATGAATCTTCTCATCTGAACAAAGGTCAGGGAAAATATCTTCAGGCCAGCATTGCCGGAAAATATATTTACAATAATATTGCCCACGGACTTAAGAAAATAAATAACAGTATCTTTATCGTAGGCGGAAGAAAGGAACCCGGTATCGACGCTTCCCTTGCCCTCTATCGTTCCCTTAATCCTTCGATAGAGACAGAAATTCTGGATCAGGCAAAGCATCTTCCTCAGCTGGAATGTCCGGAAAGAATTTCTGCTCTGGCAGACATTTTCTTTTAAAAAGTACGCAATATAGTAGAAAAAAGGATACAGGTGGAAATAAATGCAAACTTCATTTCCGCCTGTATCCTTTTTCTGCTTTTTATAACGGTTCTTTTGCCGGGATCCCCGCTTTTCTTGGATATTGTTTCGGTGTACTTTTTACCTTTTGAATGACCAGAAGAGATCGCTCTGCTTCCGTATCCATTAACTCAAAACGAACATCCTGTTCCATGCTTCCACCTAAAATCTTCACTGCCTTCTTCGCCTGTTCCAGTTCTGATTCTACTTTTCCTGATTTGTAAGAAACAAATTTGCCATTTATGTTCGCGTAGGGAAGACAATACTCAGCCAGGGTACTCAGATTTGCCACAGCTCTCGAAACAACCAGATCAAAATTCTCCCTGTAGTCTTTCTGACGGGCAAAGTCTTCCGCTCTTCCATGAACAGTAACGATTTCTTCCAGGGCAAGTTCTTCAATCACACAGTTTAAAAACTTTAACCTCTTATTTAAAGAATCCAGAAGCGTCACCTCCAGATGGGGAAAAGCAATTTTCAGGGGAATTCCCGGAAATCCGGCTCCTGTTCCCACATCCAGAACCCTGCTTACCTGATTTAAATCTACTGCTTTTACCAGACTCAGACTGTCCACAAAATGTTTGGCAACCACATCTTCAAATTCAGTAATTCCCGTCAGATTCATCACCTTATTCCATTCTGTCAAAAGCTCATAATACCGCAAAAACTGCTGAATCTGCTTTTCTTCCAGTGAAATTCCCAGTTCCCGAAGTCCAATTTCAAATTTTTCTGTATTATAGTTCATTCTTTTCCATTCTCCCCCTCTGTTCCAGATAGACCAGAAGAACCGAAACATCCGCCGGCGAAACACCGGAAATTCTGGATGCCTGACCGATATTCATGGGCTTGTACAGTTTTAGTTTCTGAACCGCTTCCAGTCGAAGACTCTGAACCTGATCATAATCAATATCTTCCGGTATTTTTTTAATCTCCAGTTTTTTAAACTGCTCTACCTGCTTTTTCTGCCGCTGAATATAACCGTCATATTTTATGTTAATATTCACCTGCTCCTGTACATCTTCAGGAAGATCAGGCCGTTCCGGATCGATCGGAGCCAACAGCTCATAAGATAATTCCGGCCGCCGGATCAGTTCCCCTATGGTACTTCCCGACGAAAGCGGCGTACTTTTACATTTCTTCAGAAGTTCCTGAACTGCCGGTGTTCCACCTATATTTGTCTTTTCCACACGTTCAGCTTCCATTCTTATCTGTTCTTCTTTACGAAGAAGATCCTGGTACTGTTTCTCAGAGATCAATCCGGCTTCATATCCTTTTTTGCGAAGTCTCAAATCTGCATTATCCTGACGAAGCAGCAAACGATATTCTGCCCTGCTCGTCATCATCCGATACGGTTCATGATTTTCCTTTGTCACCAGATCATCAATCAGCACTCCTATATAGGCTTCCGAACGATCCAGAACCATCATCTCCCGCCCCTGGATCTTAAGCGCCGCATTGATGCCTGCAATTAATCCCTGAGCAGCAGCTTCTTCATAACCGGAGCTTCCGTTAAACTGCCCGCTGCTAAATAAATTCTTTATATTTTTAAATTCCAGAGTTGCATTTAACTGCCTGGGATTGATACAGTCATATTCAATTGCATAGGCATTTCTCACAATTTTGGCCTGTTCCAGTCCTGCAACAGAACGATACATCTCATACTGGACATCCTCCGGCAGAGAACTGGACATCCCTCCCACATACATCTCATTAGTATCCAGACCTTCCGGCTCTAAAAATACCTGATGTCTGTTTTTATCCGCAAATCGAACGACCTTGTCTTCAATAGACGGACAGTACCTGGGTCCTGTCCCTTCGATCATGCCGGAATAGAGCGGCGAACGATCCAGATTTTCCCGTATAATTTCATGTGTCTTCTCGTTAGTGTAAGTCAGCCAGCAGGAGACCTGAGGAATCTGTACACTCTCCGGATCCGTAGAAAAAGAAAAGGGAATCACTCTCTCGTCGCCAAACTGTTCTTCCATCTTTGAAAAATCTATGCTTCTCCTGTCTATCCTGGCCGGTGTCCCCGTCTTAAACCGGTACATCTCTATTCCCAGCTTTTTCAGAGAATCCGTAAGACTGTTTGCCGCCTGCAGACCGTTCGGCCCGGTATAGGTGCTCACATCACCGTAAATGCATCTGGCTCTCAGATAAGTACCTGTACAGAGGATCACCGCTTTTGCATGATAAACCGCCCCTGAGCTGGTTTTTACTCCTGCTGCCGCCCCCTCTTTTTCCAGAATTTCTGTCACTTCCGCCTGCCGGATTGTCAGATGGTCAGTATTTTCCAGCACTTTTCTCATCTCTCTGCTATAACTTTGCTTATCAGCCTGGGCCCGCAGAGAATGGACAGCCGGTCCTTTGGATTTATTCAGCATTTTTGACTGGATAAAGGTCTTATCTATATTTTTCCCCATCTCACCGCCTAATGCATCAATCTCGCGCACCAGATGCCCTTTGGATGTTCCTCCAATATTGGGATTACAGGGCATAAGTGCAATACTGTCTACGCTCACAGTAAAAAGTATCGTTTCCATGCCCAGTCTCGCAGCTGCCAGCGCAGCCTCGCAGCCCGCGTGGCCGGCTCCTACAACTGCCACATCATAATTTTCCACCACTGTTTTCATCTTGTCTTCTCCACTCTGCTGTTCTTCTACTTTCCGGTACAGAACTTACTGAAAATCTCATTAACCAGATCTTCGCCTCCGGAAGCTCCGATAATTCTGCCCAGAGCTTCATAGGCATTCATAAGATCAATAGAGAAAAAATCCTCCGGCATGTCCATTTCTATACTTTGCTTCACCAGACAGAGGCTCCTCCTCGCCTCCTCCAGCTCCTTTTTATGACGTACATTTGTAATATAAACCTGATCGTTAAAGGTAAGATCTCCTTCAAAAAACAAATCCCGGATCATTTTCTCCAGGCGGTCCAGTCCCCTCTCTTCCCTGGCAGAAATAGACAAAACTCTGTGATCCATCCCGCTCTGCCTCATCCGTTCTTCCATCATCTTTTCTGTCACAGCCGGACAAAGATCTGTTTTATTCAGCAGGACGATTGCTTTCTTCTTCTTTAAAAGTTCTGTAATTTCATCATCATTTTCATCCAGAGGAACCGAACTGTCTACCACATAGAGAACCAGGTCTGCCTCTGCCACAGAAGCTCTCGCCTTATCCACCCCTATCTTCTCCACCAGATCGCTGGTATCTCTGATTCCCGCTGTGTCCACCATGCGCAGAGAAATTCCCTGAAGCATCACCGTCTCCTCCAGCGTATCTCTTGTTGTGCCGGCTATATCCGTGACAATCGCTCTCTCTTCTCCCAGCAGAAGATTCAAAAGAGAGGACTTTCCTGCATTTGGCTTTCCTACGATAACTGTGCGGATCCCTTCCTGGATCATCTTCCCGTCTCCGGAAGTTTTCAACAACCGCTCTGTTTTTTCCAGTACTTCATCCACAATCACATTCAATTTTTCCCCATACCCGTCAATTGAGATATGTTCCGGATCGTCCAGCGCTGATTCGATAAAAGCGATTTCATATAATATTTTTTCCCGGATTTCCTCAATAGCCCGGTGAACCGATCCTCTCAGCTGACTCATGGAACTTTTCAGTGCATATTCATTCTTTGCCTGAATCATATCCATCACTGCTTCTGCCTGGGACAGATCCATCTTTCCATTTAAAAATGCCCGCTTTGTAAATTCTCCCGGTTCTGCCAAACGGGCTCCTGCATATATTACCTGCTCCAGCACCCTTTTCACCGCCAGAACTCCGCCATGACAGTCTATTTCCACGGTATCTTCACCGGTATAACTGTGAGGAGCCCGCATCACCATCACCAGCACTTCATCCACTTCCTGATCCCCGTCCATCACATATCCATAGTGGATCGTATGGCTCTTCACCTGCTCCAGGCTCTTTTTTCTGTTTTTTGAGCGATAAATACTGCTCACAATCCTGACTACTTCCGGTCCGCTGACCCGCACGATCCCAATCCCCGAAGGGCTCATGGCCGTGGCAATCGCCGCAATGGTATCTTCCATCCTTATTTTTCCTTTCTGACACAAGAGGGACGGGGGACTATTTTTGTTCCCCCGTCCCCATTTCATCGGACTCTTATTTCTTTAAAGCAATCACTACATGACGATAAGGCTCATTGCCCTCGCTGTAGGTTTCCACATATTTATTTCCCTGAAGAGCTGAATGGATAATTCTTCTCTCATAAGGATTCATCGGCTCCAGGGATACCGGCTTTCTTGTCTTTCTCACCTTGAAGGCGATATTCTTTGCAAGATTTTCCAGCGTATCCTTACGGCGGCTTCTGTAATTTTCCGTATCCAGTTTCACCCGGATATAGCCGCCTTCCTCCTTGTTTACCACCAGACTTGTGAGATACTGCAGAGAATCCAGAGTCTGTCCTCTTTTTCCGATCAGAATTCCCATATCCTCACCGGAGAAGTCCACATCCAGGTTGTCATTCTCCTTATCATACTTCATCTCAATGGCAACTTCCAGTTCCATCGCTTTGAACACACCTTCCAGGAATGTTCTGGCTTCCTGCTGGATTCTCAGGATTTCTTCCTCAGAGCGGATTACAACTTTTCTCTCCCGGGGAACCGGCTTCTCTGCATTTCTCTCCGCCGGTCTTTCCTGACGTTCTGTTCTTTTTTCTCTGAAATTTTCTTTTTTCTGAGGTCTTGCCGCTCTGACAGAAGGATCCTGATTCTTTTCAAAGTGCTCAGTCTTCTCTGATTTCTTCTCCTCTTTTTTCGGAGCCGGCTTTTCCTCCTCGTTCAGAATACTCTCAAAGGACGCTTCCGGAGTTTTTCTCTTTACACGGATCACTGCCGGTTTGCTTCCAAATCCAAGAAAACCGGAACTGCCTTCAGTTACTACCTGAATTTCCAGATTATCACTGGATGTCTCCAGACTGATACAGGCTTTCGTAATCGCTTCATCTACTGTCTTTGCTGAAATTTCTATAAATTCCATGCTCCGTCAACCCCCTTTACTTCTTCTTAGAGTGTGTTTCATCAAACTTGCGAACCATATTTGCTCTGGCCGCAATGCTTCCCTCTCTCAATTCAGCAGTCTTATAATGCTCGTTTGCCTTTTCCACAGCTGCATCATCCACTTTTCGCTGATATCTGGGTTCTTCAATATTGCGGACATTCTGTTTGGCCTGCTGCGAGATTTTCTGGGGAGGAAGCCCTTTCTTTTCCCGCTTTTTCGCCGCTTTTTCCTGATTTTTCCTGATCAGGTCATCCAGATCGACCTTCGCCATATGCTTGTTTATAATGATCTGCTGGAAACACCGGACCACCGCACCGGCAATCCAGTAAATACCAATACCTACATTCAGAGTCAGACAGAATACTGCAGACATCAGAGGCATGATCATATTCATGGTCTTCATGGAGTTCATCATGGGGTTTTCTTCTGCACCTGCGGAAGTAGCTCTCTGCATCATTCTGGTATTCAGCCACTGGGTGAACCAGGCCAGAACCGGAATCATGACAGCCGCAAAAAGAAGCAGCCAGCTGTGGCTTACAAAGCTTTCTTTCATAATATTCCAGGGTGTATTGGAAATATCCATACCCAGGAACTGATTTACATGTGCGGAATTTGCCGCTGTTGTGGTGATCACATCAGAGAAAGAAGAAAACTTATCTACTTCTGCCAGTTCTCCCCACTGAGCCGGATTCAGCTTATACAGGAAATCAACCAGCTGATTGCTGATGCTGGGTGCCTTCTCTGACAGCTGCGTCACCGCCACTTTATTTGAGATGATAAAATCATTTACCGTCTCCATAAACCCGTTCACACCCATAATCTTCTCTACCAGTCCGTCAAAAATCTGGCGCACACTGGTGATATAGGCGGGAATCCGGTAAATAATCTGATATAATGCAATAATCAGCGGAAACTGGATCAGGAGCTGGCCACAGCTTCCCGTCGGGGATACGCCGTACTTCTCATATACCGCCATCGTCTCCTCATTCATTTTCTGTGCGGAGAGCTGATCCTTTTTCCCTTTATACTTTTTCTGGATTTTCTGAATCTCAGGCTGCATAACCGCAGTCATCTTTGAAAATTTCTGCTGCTTGATCTGAAGCGGAGTCAGCAGCATCCATACCAGAATGGTATAGAAAATAATTGCCAGACCGATATTCGGAATTCCGATTGCTTCCAGGCCTGTATAAATACCGTTGATAATAAATCCAAACAGATCGCAGATCCAGCTGATGATCGGCGTTGTGGATTTTGTCAGAATAACGTTCACTTTTGTTCCTCCTTAAGGCACGGGATCATACCCGCCTTTTGAAAACGGATTGCATCTCAGTATCCGCCAGAAGGCCAGAAGTCCTCCCTTGAAAGCCCCGTATTTTTCTATTGCTTCCAATCCATACTGAGAACAGGTCGGTATATAAGGACATCGGGTATTCTTCATAGGAGAAAGGTATTTCTGATACCATCGAATCATTTTAATCATCAGATACTTCATCTTGTTCCTTCTTTTTCATAATGCGGTGCTTCCGTCCCAGGTGAAGCAGTGCGCTGCGAATCGAATCATAGGCGCAGTCCTTTGCACTGACCCTTAAGACAACCACAATATCCATTCCCATACAAAACATGTCTTCGTGCAGACGGTAGGCTTCTCTGACTAACCTGGTTAGTCGATGTCTCACCACGCTGTTTCCCACCTTCTTGCTTACAGATATACCGATACGATTTTTTCCCAGGCAGTTTTCTTTTACATACATGACCAGATATTTGTTTGCGATTGATGTTCCCTGTTTATAAACCACCTGAAAATCTCTACTTTTTTTCAGACTTTCTGAATTTTTCATTCAAGTCTCCCTAGTGACTGTACGAACTTTTTATACAGAGAAGAAAAGACCACATAACTGCGGTCTTATGCTGATAAACACTTTCTTCCTTTTAATCTTCTGGCAGCTAATACTTTTCTGCCGCCCTTTGTGCTCATTCTTGCGCGGAATCCATGAACTTTTGCTCTGGAGCGCTTTTTCGGCTGAAATGTCATCTTCATAGGTAAGGCACCTCCTTCGTCATATTTACTGCCCCGTTAAGGGGAAACTTTATCCACTGTATGCTTGAAAACATCATTTCAAGTATATACAGAAAGCCCGGTTTCGTCAAGTAAAAATGCTGTTTTTTTCTAATTTTTCAGCGGTTTCCGGGTTATCCACACTCTTATCTCCCTTCCCTCAGTTTACGTAATATTATCCACATTTTGTGGATAACTTGTGGATAACTTATTTTTTACTATGGATAATCATTTCATGCATATTTAAAAATCCCTTGTTTTTCCGGTATTTCTCCCCTATTTGGATAATGTGAATTCATTTTCCAGTTTATCCACATAAATTTTTTGGCATTTTTTGTCGAATTCTCCTTTTCCACACAATCCACCCTTATCCACACCCCTCTCCAGAATGTGGATAAGTTTGAATTTATCATTGCTTATTTGTAAAATTTATTATAAGATATAGTAGAGATATTCTGTGTATCTTATTTCAATATAGAATTGGAGTCTACTTATGGATATTGTGATGGAAAAATGGCAGGAAATCCTGGAGCAGGTAAAAACAGAATATGAAGTTTCTGATATTTCCTTTAAAACCTGGCTTCTGCCGCTGAAAGTACACAGTGTGGAAGGTAATATGGTCCACATTCTGGTTCCTTCCGAGTCAGGACCGGTAGGACTTAATATTATCAGCAAAAAATACGCACTTCAGATTAAGGTAGTGATTGCAGAACTGACCGGACATGAATATGATATTGATTTTACGCTGCCCGGGGATATGGTCAGCGCCGAAGTTCCAAAAGAAACCACAGAGTTTGATCAGATCTGTGAGCGTGCAAACTTAAACCCCAAGTATACGTTTGATACCTTTGTCGTGGGAAAAAATAATACCTTCGCCCACGCAGCCTCTCTCGCTGTAGCAGAATCTCCGGGAGAAATCTACAATCCTCTGTTTTTATACGGAGGCGTGGGACTGGGAAAAACCCATCTGATGCATTCGATCGCTCATTTTATTCTGCAGAAAAATCCTTCCGCCAGGATCCGCTATGCAACCAGTGAAGAATTTACCAACGAACTGATTGACGCTATCCGTAACGGAAACAATACTGCTATGAGCAAATTCCGGGAAAAATACCGGAATATTGATGTTCTTCTTATCGATGACGTGCAGTTTATTATAGGAAAAGAGTCTACTCAGGAAGAATTTTTCCACACCTTCAATACCCTGCAGGCTTCTAATAAGCAGATCATCTTATCCAGCGACCGGCCGCCAAAAGATATGGAAATCCTGGAAGACAGAATCCGTTCCCGGTTTGAATGGGGACTTCTGGCCGATATCCAGCCGCCGGATTATGAAACCCGTATGGCAATTCTCCGGAAAAAAGAGGAACTGGACGGCTATAATATCGATGACAAAATTATTGAATACATTGCAACAAACGTAAAATCCAATATTCGTGAACTGGAAGGGTCTCTCAACAAAATTATTGCCTATGCAAACTTGGAAAAACGGGAAATCAATATGGAACTGGCAGAGAAAGTCTTAAAAGACATTATTTCTCCCAATCAGCAGAGAATCGTTACGCCTGAATTTATCATCACCACCGTAGCGGAACATTTTGATCTTACTTCAGAAGAGATCACCGGCAGCAAACGGAGCAGCAAAGTAGTGCTTCCCCGTCAGATTGCCATGTTCCTCTGCCGCGAAATGACCAATGTTCCCTTAAAAGGAATCGGTAAATATCTGGGAAACCGGGATCACACCACCATTATGCACGGAATTGAAAAAATAGAAAAAGAACTGCAGACTTCAGACAGCCTTCAGAACACTGTTTCTATCTTAAAGAAGAAGATCAACCCTTCTCCTTGATCCGGTGGATAAGATCTCCACATTATATACGTGGATACTTTGTGTAAAACCTGTGGATAACTTTTGCCTCAGTTTCTTTACACACAGTGTACACATTTTATCCTGACCTTTTTCACACACTTATCCTTTAAGTTAATGTTGATAGTTTCGCGGTTTCCAGGGGTTTTACACATTTTCACATCCCCTACGGCGAATACTACGGATTTCTTATAGATTTATATATATGCACGGCATTTTTCCAAGAAGGGAGTTATACACATTATGAAACTAATCTGTTCCAAGGCAAATCTTGTAAAAAGCGTCAGCATTGTTATGAAAGCAGTGCCTTCTAAAACAACAATGCCTATTTTAGAATGTATTTTGATTGACGCTTCTGCAGGTGAAATAAAATTTACATCGAATGATATGGAATTAGGCATCGAAACCAGAGTAGAAGGCGAGATTGTGGAAAAAGGCATTGTTGCTCTGGATGCTAAAATTTTCTCTGAGATTGTACGGAAACTGCCGGACAACGATATTACCATAAGTACAGATGAAAGTCTGAATACAACCATTACCTGTGAGAAAGCAAAGTTTACAATTCCGGGCAGATCTGGAGAAGATTTCTCCTATTTACCTTATATAGAGAGAAATACCCCGGTAACTATTTCTCAATTCTCATTAAAAGAATTAATTCGTCAGACAATTTTTTCAATTGCACCCAACGAAAACAACAAATTAATGACAGGTGAATTGTTTGAGATCAAGGGAAATATTCTGAAAGTTGTATCCCTTGACGGACATAGAATTGCAATCCGGAAGATTGAACTGAAAGACAGTTATGAGGACAAAAAGGTTGTCGTTCCAGGAAAGACACTGGGAGAAATCAGTAAGATTCTGGCCGGTGAAATGGACAGTATGGTTGATATTTTTTTCACAGACAATCATATCGTTTTTGAGTTTGATCAGACCGTAGTTGTTTCCCGTCTCATCGAAGGAGAATATTTTAAGACAGACCAGATGATTTCCAGTGACTACGAGACGAAGGTAAAAGTGAACAAGAAGGAACTTCTGGACTGTATAGACAGGGCGACGCTCTTTGTAAAAGAAGGAGATAAGCGTCCGATCATTATCCACATTGAAGACGGTTCTCTGGAACTGAAGATTGATTCTCAGCTGGGTTCCATGAAAGAGGATATTGATATTGAAAAAGAGGGAAAGGATATTCTGATCGGTTTCAATCCCAGATTTCTGATTGATGCCCTGAAGGTGATCGACGATGAGGAAGTATTTCTTTATCTGGTGAACCCGAAGGCCCCCTGCTTTATCCGGGATGAGAAGGAAAGTTATATTTATCTGATCCTGCCGGTCAACTTTAATGCCATAAGATAAGGAGAACCGATGGAAAAATTATATTTAAGGGAAGAATTTATCAAGCTGGGGCAGGCGCTTAAGGCCGTTAATCTGGTAGAAAACGGTGTGGATGCAAAATTTGTTATTCAGGATGGTCTGGTTACGGTAAATGGAGAAGTAGAAACCCGCCGGGGCAGAAAGCTCTTCGCCGGGGATGAGGTTGTGTTCCGGGGAGAGAGCATAAAAATCTGTGCCCCAGATACAGAATAAGTTATGTTTATCGAATCACTGGAACTTCAGAATTTTAGAAATTATGAGACCCTTTCTCTTGGATTTGACCGGGGAACCAATATTTTATTTGGAGATAATGCCCAGGGAAAAACCAATATCCTGGAAGCTGTCTACCTGGGAGGGACGACAAAGTCTCACAGAGGTAGCAAGGACAGGGAAATGATCCGTTTTGGGGAGGAAGAGGCGCATATCCGCATGATCGTGCGCAGGGAATCTGTTTCTCACAGGATCGATATGCATCTGAAAAAGAACAAGAGCAAGGGGATTGCCATTAACGGAGTACCGATCAGAAAGGCTTCGGAACTTTTTGGAGTGGTAAACATGGTATTTTTTTCTCCGGAAGATCTGCAGATTATAAAGGATGGTCCGGGGGAGAGAAGGCGTTTTCTTGATCTGGAACTTTGCCAGCTGGGAAAAGTGTATCTTGTACAGCTGACAAATTATAACAAAATATTAAATCAGCGGAACAAGCTTCTCAGGGATCTGGCATTTTCACCGGAACTTATGCCGACTCTGGAGGTGTGGGATGAGCAGCTTTTATCCTATGGGAGTGAGATCATAACTGCCCGGGAGGAGTTTGTTGCCCAGCTGAATGAGATTATCAAAGAGATTCACAGGAATCTTACAGGGGAAAGAGAGAAGCTGGAGCTTATTTATGAGCCGAATGTAAGAAGAGAAGACTTTGCGGCTGTGCTTCGGAAGAACCGGGAAAAGGATATCCGCTTTAAGATGTCTTCCGTGGGACCCCACAGAGATGATCTCTGCGTAAAGGTAAACGGGATCGATATCCGGAAGTTTGGATCTCAGGGACAGCAGAGAACGGCGGCACTGTCCCTGAAACTGTCGGAAATTTATCTGGTGAAGCGGATGATCCATGATACGCCGGTATTATTGCTTGACGATGTGCTTTCTGAACTGGACAGCAGCCGTCAAAATTATCTGTTGAAAAGTATTAAAGAAATACAGACACTTATTACCTGTACAGGACTGGATGATTTTGTCAATCATCAGTTCCGTATCAACCGTGTTTTTCGAGTCTTTGACGGCAGGGTGTTTCAGAATAATTAGGAGGAGCAGCATGAGTACAGAATACGGAGCAGATCAGATTCAGATATTGGAAGGACTGGAGGCGGTCAGAAAGCGTCCAGGTATGTATATTGGAAGTACGTCCACCAGGGGCCTTCATCATCTGGTTTATGAGATTGTAGATAATGCGGTGGATGAAGCGCTGGCCGGATACTGTGATACGATCCAGGTGACGATCCATCAGGATAATTCCATCACCGTTACAGATAATGGACGGGGAATTCCTGTGGGCATCAATCACAAGGCGGGAATCCCTGCAGTAGAAGTGGTATTTACCATTCTTCATGCCGGCGGAAAATTCGGCGGCGGAGGATATAAGGTGTCCGGAGGGCTGCACGGTGTGGGAGCATCTGTAGTAAATGCGCTGTCCCGCTGGCTGGAGGTTACGATCTACAGCGAGGGAAAGATTTACCGTCAGAGATATGAGAGAGGAAATGTAATCTATAAGCTGAAGGTGATCGGGGAGTGTGAACCGGAGAAAACCGGAACTATGGTAAGCTTCTTGCCGGATGATGAGATTTTTGATGATACGATTTTTGATTATGATACGCTGAAGAGACGATTCCGTGAAATGGCATTTCTCACCAAAGGACTTCATATCGTTCTGACAGATGAAAGAGGGGAGGAGAAGAAGGAGAACTCTTTCTGCTATGAGGGCGGAATTAAGGAGTTCGTCACCTATCTTAACCGTTCAAATACGGAGCTGTATCCGGATATTATCTACTGCGAGGGAGAAAAAGACGGCGTTATGGTGGAGGTTGCCATGCAGCATAACGACGCCTATACAGAGAACAGTTACAGTTTCGTAAATAATATTACCACGCCAGAGGGAGGAACCCATGTGGAGGGGTTCCGGAGTGCACTGACGAAGACTTTTAATGACTATGCCAGAAAGAATAAGCTGCTCAAAGAAAGCGAACAGAATCTTTCCGGTGAAGATATCCGGGAAGGTATGACGGCTATCATCAGTGTAAAGATAGAGGATCCTCAGTTTGAAGGACAGACCAAACAGAAGCTGGGAAACAGCGAGGCGAGAGGAGCGGTAGCCAGCGTTGTATCCGGCAAGCTGGAAATTTATCTGGAGCAGAATCCATCGGTAGCCAAGCTGGTGGTGGAGAAGTCTCTGATGGCTCAGAGAGCCAGGGACGCAGCCAGAAAAGCCAGGGATCTGACAAGGAGAAAATCAGCGCTTGACGGGATGTCTCTGCCTGGAAAGCTGGCAGACTGTACCGATAAGGATCCGTCTAAATGTGAAATTTATATTGTAGAGGGAGACTCTGCCGGAGGTTCAGCCAAAACAGCCAGAAGCCGGGCAACGCAGGCGATTCTTCCCCTTCGGGGAAAAATCCTGAATGTGGAGAAGGCAAGACTGGACCGGATCTACGGAAATGCGGAGATCAAGGCGATGATAACCGCCTTCGGAACGGGAATTCATGAGGATTTTGATATTACCAAGCTGCGGTATCACAAGATTATTATTATGACGGATGCAGACGTGGACGGCGCTCATATTGCTACTTTGATGCTGACTTTCTTATATCGCTTTATGCCGGAGCTTATCCGGCAGGGATATGTGTATCTGGCGCAGCCGCCGCTTTACAAAGTAGAGAAAAATAAAAAAATCTGGTATGCCTATTCGGATGCGGAACTGGATAAGATCCTTACGGAGATCGGCCGTGACGGAAATAATAAGATCCAGCGTTATAAAGGTCTGGGCGAGATGGATGCGGAGCAGCTGTGGGAGACTACCATGGATCCGGAGAGACGTGTACTTCTGCGTGTCACCATGGATGAGGAAGCTTCCTCTGAGATTGATCTGACTTTTACGACTCTGATGGGGGACAAAGTAGAGCCCAGAAGAGAGTTTATTGAGGAAAATGCAGACCGTGTGCGCAACCTTGACATTTAATTTGTACTGCAGAAGGAGAGAAAAATGGAAGATAATATTTTTGACAAAGTCCAGGACGTGGATCTGATCAAGACCATGGAGGATTCTTATATTGATTATGCCATGAGTGTCATTGCTTCCCGGGCTCTTCCCGATGTGCGGGACGGATTAAAACCGGTACAGAGGCGAATCCTCTATTCCATGATCGAGCTGAATAATGGTCCTGACAAGCCGCACAGAAAATGCGCCCGTATCGTGGGAGATACCATGGGTAAGTATCACCCGCACGGAGACAGTTCCATTTACGGCGCGCTGGTTAATATGGCGCAGGAATGGTCCACCCGCTACCCGCTTGTGGATGGTCATGGAAACTTTGGTTCTGTGGATGGCGACGGCGCAGCAGCTATGCGTTACACAGAGGCGCGTCTGAGCAAAATTTCCATGGAAATGCTTGCGGACATTAACAAGAATACCGTAGATTTTGCTCCAAACTTTGATGAGACGGAGAAGGAACCGGTGGTGCTTCCCTCCCGTTACCCAAATCTTCTGGTCAATGGAACAACAGGAATTGCCGTTGGAATGGCGACCAATATGCCGCCGCATAATCTGCGGGAAGTGATCGACGCTGTGGTAAAGCTGATTGACAATCAGGTAGAGGAAGACAGAGAGACCACCATAGAGGAAGTCCTGGATATTATCAAGGGGCCGGATTTTCCCACCGGAGCAACCATCCTGGGAACAAGAGGGATTGAAGAAGCTTATCGGACCGGACGGGGAAAGGTCCGTGTGCGCGCTGTGACCAATATTGAGACGCTGCCTAATGGAAAAAGCCAGATTATTGTGACAGAACTTCCGTATCTGGTTAATAAGGCCAGACTGATTGAGAAGATGGCAGACCTGGTAAGGGACAAGAAAATTGACGGCATTACTAACATTGCGGATCATTCCAGCCGGGAGGGAATGAGAATCTGTATTGAACTGCGCCGGGATGCCAATGCCAATGTAATCTTAAATCAGCTCTATAAACATACCCAGCTGCAGGATACGTTCGGTGTGATCATGCTGGCGCTGGTGGAGAACAATCAGCCTAAGGTTTTAAATATTCTGGAGCTTTTGCAGTACTACTTAAAACATCAGGAAGAGGTTGTTACAAGAAGGACGCAGTATGACTTAAACAAAGCGACAGAGCGGGCGCACATTTTGGAAGGGCTTCTGAAAGCTCTTGACAATATTGATGAGGTGATCCGCATTATCCGCGGTTCCAGGAATACTCAGGAAGCGAAGCAGAGGCTGATGGAGAGATTTCAGTTAAGCGATGCACAGGCGCAGGCAATCGTAGATATGCGTCTGCGCACGCTGACAGGTCTGGAAAGAGAAAAACTGGAGGCGGAATATAAAGAACTGATGGAGAAGATCCGCTATTTCCAGGCAATCCTGGCTGACCGAAAACTTCTGCTTCGGGTGATCAGGGAAGAGATTCTTCTCATTTCTGAGAAATATGGAGATGACAGGAGAACATCCATCGGATTTGATGAGTATGATATTTCCATGGAAGATCTGATTCCAAAAGAAAATACTGTGATCACGATGACGAAGATGGGTTATATCAAGCGGATGACGGTTGATAATTTCCGCAGCCAGAACAGAGGCGGCAAGGGCATCAAGGGAATGCAGACCATAGAGGATGATTATATTGATGAGCTGCTGATGACAACGACGCACCATTATCTGATGTTCTTTACCAATATGGGACGGGTATACCGGATGAAGGCCTATGAGATTCCGGAAGCATCGAGAACGGCCCGGGGAACGGCGATTATCAATCTTCTGCAGCTTCAGCCGGGAGAGGTGATTACGGCGGTGATTCCGATCCGGGAGTATAAAGAGGGAAATTATCTCTTTATGGCGACCAAGAATGGTCTGGTGAAGAAGACTCCGATCATGGATTATGCAAATGTGAGAAAGATAGGTCTGGCGGCTATTGCGCTCCGGGATGATGATGAACTGATCGAAGTGAAGCTGACAGACGGGAAAAAGGATGTAATTCTGGTAACAAAATTCGGGCAGTGCATCCGGTTTAAAGAAAGTGATGTGCGCAGCACAGGCCGTGTTTCCATGGGTGTGCGGGGCATTAACCTTCTGGATCATGATCAGGTTATCGGTATGCAGTTAAATACTCAGGGGGATTATCTTCTGATCGTCTCTGAGAAAGGCTATGGAAAGAGGACTTCTGTTAGTGAGTTTGTTCTTCAGCTGAGAGGCGGCAAGGGTGTTAAATGCTACAAGATTATGGAAAAGACCGGAAATGTAGTGGGCGTCAAGGCTGTCAATGAAGAGAATGAAGTAATGATGATCACCACAGAGGGGATTATTATCCGGATCTGCTGTGAAGATATTTCTATCCTGAGAAGAATTACTTCTGGTGTGAAGCTGATGAATCTGGATGAAAATATTACAGTGGCCAGCATTGCCAAGGTAAGAGAATAACTTTTTATTTATAATACCTATAAAAATATATGTATTGGATTATAAAACAGGACGGAACTATAATAAACACAAAGATAAGTTTTGTGTTTTATAAGGAGGTCCTGTTTTATGTCAGCAGAAACAAAAAAATTTAGAATAGAGCATGATTCCATCGGACAGAAGGAAGTACCGGCAGAAGCTTATTATGGCGTTCAGACTTTGCGGGCAGCAGAAAACTTTTATATTACCGGTCTTACCATGCATCCGGAACTGATCAACAGCGTTGCCCAGATTAAGAAGGCGGCGGCTATAACCAACTATGAAGTGGGGCGTCTGGACAAAAAGAGGGCAGATGCTATTGTGAAGGCCTGCGATGAGATTTTGGAAGGTAAATTTCACGATCAGTTTATTGTGGATCCCATCCAGGGGGGAGCCGGAACGTCTCTGAACATGAATGCCAATGAAGTGATTGCAAATCGGGCAATTGAGATTCTGGGAGGAGAAAAGGGGGATTACAGCATTGTAAATCCCAACGATCATGTCAATTATGGCCAGTCCACCAATGATGTTTTTCCTTCCTGCGGCAGAATAACCGCGCTGAAGCTGCTTCACGGTGCGCAGAAACAGTTAAAGAGGCTGTATGATGCGCTGGGTGAAAAGGCCAAAGAATTTGACCATGTAATTAAGATGGGGCGGACACAGCTGCAGGATGCGGTGCCGATCCGTCTGGGACAGGAGTTTAAGGCATATTCAGCGGCAATCCGCAGAGATATTAACCGTTTTGAAAATGCCAAGGAAGAGATGAGCCGGCTTAATCTGGGCGGAACAGCGATTGGAACAGGATTGAATGCAGATGTTCATTATCTGCAGAGAGTGGTGCGGACAATTGCGGAGATCTCAGGGTTGGATCTGATCCAGTCGTATGATCTGATTGATGCAACCCAGAATCTGGACGGTTATGTGGCCGTCTCAGGGATGGTAAAAACCTGTGCGGTGAATCTTTCCAAAATGTCTAATGACCTTCGGCTTATGTCGTCCGGTCCGCGTACCGGATTTGGAGAAATTAATCTTCCGGCAAAGCAGAACGGTTCTTCGATTATGCCCGGAAAGGTGAATCCGGTCATTCCCGAGGTGGTGAATCAGGTAGCGTTTAATATTATCGGAAATGATATGACGATCGCAATGGCAGCGGAGGCAGGACAGCTGGAACTGAATGCTTTTGAGCCTATTATTTTCTACAATATGTTCCAGTCGATCGAGACGCTTACCTTTGCAGTGCGCACTCTTGTAGATAACTGTATTAAGGGAATTACGGCAAATGAAGAGCGCTGCCGTCAGCTGGTAGACAGAAGTGTGGGGATTATCACGGCAATCTGCCCGTACGTGGGATATGAAAGAGCTGCTGAGGTGGCAAAGGAGGCAATCCGCACGGGGGCAAATATCCGGGATTTGATTCTGAGGGATAAACTGCTCTCTGAGGAAGAACTGGATCAGATCCTGAATCCCTATGCTATGACAGAGCCGGGAATTTCAGGAAAAGAATCATTGTAAAAGCGAATTTTTAGGAGGAGATGTGGATGATTCGCAGTATTCATGTGGATAAACTGACAGAAAACATAAAGGAAATGTGTATAGAGGCTAATCATTTTCTCACAGAAGATATGAGGGGCTGCCTGAAAGAAGCGGCAGAGATGGAAAATTCTGATTTAGGCAAACAAATTCTGGATCAGCTTCAGGAAAATCTGAAGATTGCGGGGGAGGATATGATCCCCATCTGTCAGGATACAGGAATGGCAGTTATTTTTCTGAAGGTTGGCCAGGAAGTTCATTTTGAAGGCGGCTCTGTGGAGGAGGCTGTCAATGAAGGTGTCCGCCAGGGGTATGTGGAAGGATTTTTGAGAAAATCTGTGGTGAAGGATCCTCTGATCAGGGAAAATACGAAAGATAATACGCCGGCAGTCATTCATTATGCAATTGTCCCCGGGGAACAGGTAGAGATTACCGTAGCGCCAAAGGGATTTGGAAGTGAAAATATGAGCCGGATTTTCATGCTGAAGCCGGCAGACGGGATCGAGGGAGTAAAACAGGCGATTCTGACGGCGGTAAAAGATGCCTGTCTCTTATACACATCTCCGAGCCCACGAGACCGTACTAGATCTCGT
>URYM01000005.1 GCA_900552095.1 uncultured Blautia sp.
AATCTCTTATCTCCCCCTGAAAGGGATCCTGATTTCCGGATATTATCCCCGTCCGGGGATGCGTTCCATGGCTGACAATGATATTTTGTACGGTATCATACAGAGAGAGGGCGCGGGCTGGGAAGTTTCGGGCAGGGATGAAAAGGAACAGGAGCGTACCGCCCTGCAGGCACAGAAAAAACTGGTTGCCCTGATGGAAGGAAGAGGTTACTGGACTGAAAATCTGAAAGGGAATCACGATACGTTTCACCGGAAGCCTTTTTATAATTTTGAGATGCACCGGAAGCTGATGTCTGCCTCCAGTGAACAGGGAGATTATTACAGGAATCCCTGGGAGAGAGCCTGCCAGGATCAGGAAAATCCTTTTCATTTCTATTTTTCAGATGAAGACGAGTATCTTTATCTGATCACTCACGATTTTAAGCATTATGACGGCAGCGGCTGCGGGATCCGGATGGTGCTGGATCTTCACTATTTTCTCCGGAAAAAGGGAGAGACTCTGGACTGGGATTATGTGGAGAGAGAATTAGAAAAGTTAAAGCTGCGGGATTTTGAGAGAAAACTGAAAAGAGCTGCGGAAGAGATGTTCAGAGAGGGGGAACTCTCAGAAGAAACGGAATCTTTTCTTTTGTATCTGCTGGGCTGCGGAACCTACGGGACTCAGAGTGAGAAAATAAGAAGAAGGCTGGACAGACTGGATCAGGGGAATCGAAAGAAAGCAAGGCGGGATTACGTGAGAGAGCGGTTTTTTCCTGATAGGGGGACGGTTCGGGAGAACTTTCCTTTTTTTGCCCGGCACAGGTATCTTTTGTGGCTTCTGCCGGTCTACCGGCTGGGGCGGGGGCTGGTGAAGAACCGCCGCAATTTGATCCGGGAGCTTAGGCTGCTCTGGGTTGACAGAAGAAATGAAGAATGATATATTTATCATAAGTATTGATAGAGGTTGCGTCTTTCAAAAGTAGATCGTCGGATGCCTGCGGGGCAAAGGAGGGCGGAAGAAAGGGGAAGATGCCGAAGGGGCAGGATTCCGGCAGATGCTGTTCCTGGGCATGGGGTGAACAAGTCCATGACTGTCATCGGAAGATGGAGAGCTATCAGAGAATCCGAATAAAATTTGTATTCTTTGGGGCTGACTTTTTAAGTCGGCCTCCTTATCTGTAAGGAGGAAATCTTATGGCAATTTTTGAAGGGGCAGGCGTAGCAATTGTAACGCCTATGAATGAGGATTTATCGGTTAATTATGAAAAGCTGGCAGAGCTTCTGGATGAGCAGATTGCCGGGGGAACAGATGCGATTATCATCTGCGGGACAACCGGAGAGTCTGCCACCCTCACAGTTCCGGAGCATCTGGATGTGATACGATTTGCGATCAAGCACGTAAATAAGAGGATTCCCGTAATCGCCGGAACCGGATCCAACTGTACGGTTACCGCGATTGAGATGTCAAAGGAAGCGGAGGAAGCAGGGGCAGACGGTCTTCTGGTGGTTACGCCTTATTACAATAAAGCGACCCAGAAAGGGCTGATCACGCACTATACCCGGATTGCGGAAGCTGTGAATATCCCGATCATTATGTATAATGTACCCAGCCGTACCGGATGTAATATCCAGCCAGCAACAGCAGCATATCTGGCTAAAAATGTGAAAAATATTGTGGGAATCAAGGAGGCAAGCGGAAACATCTCTCAGGCGGCAGAGCTTATGCATCTGGCTGGTGATTCCATTGATCTGTATTCCGGAAATGATGATCAGGTGATTCCGATCCTGGCTCTGGGAGGCAAAGGCGTGATCTCTGTTCTGTCTAACGTAGCCCCCAGACAGACTCACGATATGGCGGCGAAGTATCTGGCCGGAGAGGTAAAAGAGGCTCTTCAGATTCAGCTGGATGCCATCCCGCTGATCAGCGCTCTCTTCTGTGAGGTGAATCCGATTCCGGTGAAGGCTGCCCTGAACCTGATGGGCAAAGAGGCGGGACCGCTCAGAGGTCCGCTTTCCGAGATGGAACCTCAGAATGTGGAACGTTTGAAAAAGGCAATGATTGAATTTGGCATAAAGCTGGCGTAGAGTCGGGAAAGTGAGCGAGAAGAATGGTAAAAGTAATTATGCATGGCTGCAATGGCCATATGGGTCAGGTGATCAGCGGTCTGATCAAAGAGGATCCGGAGATTGAGATTGCAGCGGGAATTGACCTTGTGGATAACCGGGAAAACGGCTATCCGGTATTTACAGATATTGATGCCTGTGATGTGGAAGCAGATGCGGTCATTGATTTCTGTTCGGCAAAGGCGGCAGATAAACTGCTGGATTTCTGTGTGAGAAGACAGATTCCGGTGGTTCTGTGTACGACCGGCCTCTCAGAAGAACAGCTGGCACATGTGGAAGAAGCCAGCAAAAAGGTGGCAGTACTCAAATCTGCCAATATGTCTCTGGGAATCAATCTGCTGATGAAAGTGCTCAAAGAGGCAGCTCCTCAGCTGGCGCAGGCTGGCTTTGATATTGAGATTGTGGAGAAGCATCACAGAAGAAAGCTGGATGCGCCCAGCGGAACAGCGCTGGCTCTGGCGGACAGTATTAATGAGGCTTTTGAGGAGAAATATGCATACACCTTTGACAGGAGCGGCAGAAGGGAAGCCCGCCCGGATAAAGAGATCGGCATTTCCGCTGTTCGGGGAGGGACGATCGTGGGAGACCATGACGTGATCTTTGCCGGGACAGATGAGGTGATCACGTTCAGCCATACGGCGTATTCCCGGGCAATCTTTGGGAAGGGCGCTGTTCAGGCAGCTAAATTTCTGGCAGGAAAAGAGCCGGGCTGGTATGAGATGAAAGACGTACTGGCATAAATATTGTAAAAGGGAACAGGAGATAACGCATTTTGTGTTATCTCCTGTTTTTTGTGGAAGTGTGCCTGTTTTGGCTTGATTTCATATTTCTTTTATAGTTGAAATTGTTTTGAAATCTATATATATTGCTGAATCCTGTATCAATCCCGTCACAAAAGCTCAGATACATTAACGGTAAGAAGGAAAGATGATAGAATAAATTACAAATATCTTTGTGAGGGGGAAGGAGGAGGCGTATGGCAGCAGAAGAACAGGTGAGGAGATGGATGAAAGAACTGGAACCGTTGTTTCTCAGGGATTTTCGCTGGCTTCATGAGAATCCGGAACTGAGTTTCCGGGAATTTCAGACAACAGCGTATATCAGAAAAGAGCTGGAAGAGATGGGGCTGGAGATTCTGGATACCGGTCTGGAGACAGGACTGGCGGCACTTTTGAAGGGAGATGGGGAAGGTCCCTGCATTGCCCTGCGGGCGGATATAGATGGGCTTCCGGTGGAGGAAGACTCCAGCAGCAAGTATCCTTCCCGGACTCCGGGGGTCATGCATGCCTGCGGACATGACAGTCATACGGCTTCTCTTCTGTCGGGGGCAAGGATTCTGGCGAAGATGAGAGGGGAGCTGCATGGGAGCGTAAAATTTCTTTTTCAGCCGGCGGAAGAGCTGAATCTGGGAGCTAAGAAAATGGTGGAGCTGGGCTGCCTTGAGAGGGTGGATGCAGTTTTCGGACTTCATAATTCACCGGAAATTCCGCTGGGAACTGTGGCGGTGAAGCGAGGTGCTCTGATGGCGGCGGTGGATCGGATTGAGATACGGATAAAAGGGAAAGGAGGGCATGGTGGGATCCCTCAGAGGAATGCAGATCCGGTGGTATGTGCAGCGGCCCTGATACAGGGGATTCAGACGATCGTGAGCCGGAATATCAGCGCGATTGATTCCTGCGTGATTTCCGTGTGCAGCGTAAAAGCGGGGGAGGGAGCCAATAATGTGGTGCCGGATTCTGTGACGATGCTGGGAACGGTGAGAACGTATTCTAAAGAAATACAGGAAAAAGCTGTGAAGCGGCTGAATGTTTTGGTGGAACAGATTGCAGAGGCGTATGAGTGTAAAGGGGAATTGAAATATATTTATGAACTTCCTGCTACGATCAACAATGAAATGCTCTACGAGGCGGCTTATCAGGCAGTATCATCCATAGGGGCAGAGCCGGCAGATCCGATACCCTCTACCGGAGGGGAGGATTTCTCTGTTTTTATGCAGGAACGCCCGGCTTTCTTCTACTGGCTGGGCACGGGAAATGAAGAAAATGACTGCATTTATTCGTGGCACAGTCCTCATTTTAAAGCGGACGAGAGGTGCATTGCCATAGGAGCCGGGACATATGCAATGAGTGTCTTTAAAGGAATGGAATGTCTGAGAAAGGAGAAACTATGGAAAAAGTAAAAGCTCTGTTAAGGTGCTGGCCTTTTCATCTGACCGTATTGCTCATTACGGTGATGTGTGAGGCGGTTAATACGATTTCAATTCCGGTGGGAACAGGGAGTCTGATGTTTCTCCCCATGCTTTTTGCAATGGTGATCGGGCTGATCCTTTATCTCTTAAAACCGGTAAAAATTGTAAAGAAAAAAGAATCTGTACTGTCCAGCCGTTTTGTGGTGATCGGAATCGGCATTTTTCTGGCAAAAGTTGCAGTGACAAGCGGTACACAGCTGCCGGATGTGCTGGCTGCGGGACCTGCTCTAATCTTCCAGGAGTTTGGAAATCTGGGAACGATTCTTCTGGCTCTTCCGTTGGCACTTTTCCTGGGATTTAAGAGGGAGGCAGTGGGTATGACCCATTCTATCTGCCGGGAGCCGAACGTGGGCTATATCGCTTCCCGTTATGGTCTTGATTCTCCCGAAGGGCGGGGAGTTATGACTGTTTATGTAGTGGGAACGCTGGTAGGTACAATTTTTATGGGGGTGATGGCAAGTGCTCTGGGAGCAGCCGGAATTTTCCATCCTTATGCTCTGGCTATGGCCTGCGGTGTGGGAAGCGGAAGCATGATGGCAGCGTCTTCTGCTTCTTTAGTGGCGGCTTTTCCGGATATGGCGGGTCAGATCACAGCCTATGCCGGGACAAGCAATGTGTTGTCTAATGCGGATGGTATCGTTATGACGGTTTTTATCGGTCTTCCCATGTGTAATTTTCTGTATCGGAAATTAGAACCATATTTTAGAAAGAAGAAGACAGAAGGGAGGGGATGAGATGGAGAAAAAACTCACTTTAGATACGGTGGTGGAGTATGTTTTGATTTTGGCCATTTCAGCGGTGATCAGTCTGCTGGGAAATATGATCAATACGATCACAGATAAAAATCCGGATACCTTTGTCTCCGTGTTGGATGGTATGGCAGGTATGTTTCTTTTATTTGGAATTGCACTGGCCGGAAGTATTTTGAATCTGATCTTTCCGAAAATACCGGCTATTATCTATATTACAGCGCTGGGAATCCTCCTGGCTATGCCTTACAGTCCTACAGGAGCATTTGTGTCCGGGCAGGTGGGAAAAATAGGGATGCTCCCCACGGTGACTCCTATTCTGGCATATGCGGGCGTATCTATGGGAAAAGACTGGATAGAATTTAAGAAAATCGGGTGGAAAGGTATTGTAGTTGCTATCTTTGTTATGATTGGAACGTATGTGGGGTCTGCGCTGATCGCTCAGCTCATCCTCAGCGCCCAGGGGATTATCTAGCTTCCCAAATAATAATCAGAGGGTACCGCTCAGCTTTGCGGCACCCTCTCCTTTTATGTTTTGGTATGAATTTCTTAATCCAGATAGGTAATTCCCTGGATTCCCTTGATGCCCAGTCCGGGATCATCAGATACGGTGATGCGCTGTTCCTCAAATACAGCTCCTCCCAGGATCGGATCCTCGCTGCAGAGCACCGGTCCATCCAGATCGATCTTGGAGATCACCTGTCTTGCACAGGCCAGGTGAACAGCCGCATTTACGCTGATTTTTGCCTCCAGCATACAGCCGATCATACACTGAGCGCCGCAGAGCTCAGCTACCGTTGCGATCTTAAGAGCATTGTAGAGACCGCCGCATTTCATCAGTTTGATGTTTACCATGTCGGCGGCGCCTGTCTGAAGGATGTGCAGGGCGTCTGCCGGAGTGTATACGCTTTCGTCTGCCATAACAGGAACATAGGAGCGCTCGGTCACATATCTCAGTCCGTCGATGTTGTGAGCTTTGACGGGCTGTTCTACAAATTCAATGTTCAGCCCTTTTTCCTGCATCTGGTTCAGCAGGCGGACAGCCTGTTTGGGTTCCCATCCCTGGTTGGCATCAATACGGATATTGGGTGTTTCGCCGATTGCCTGACGGATTGCAGTGAGGCGGGCGACATCCAGTTCCGGATGAGATCCTACTTTGATCTTCAGGGTATCGTAGCCGCGGCGGACAGCGTCCATCGCATCTCTGGCCATCTCGTCGGGATCATTTACGCTGATGGTAATATCGGTGATGATCTCTTTCCGGCTTCCGCCCATCAGTTTGTGGACGGGGGTTTTATGCAGCTGTCCGAACAGATCCCACAGAGCCATATCCATAGCAGCTTTGGCGTTGGTATTCCGGATAATGCAGCTGTTTAAATCTTTCATCAGATTTTCAAAATCATCCACATCCCGTCCGACTACGGTTTTGATAATATAGTCCCGCATTGCGCCCAGGATCGCACCTTCGGTATCTCCGGTGACAGGGCCTGCCGGCGGAGCTTCTCCATATCCAACTGCACCGGTGTCGGTGTGGACTTCTACGATTATGTCTTCTACACTGTAGACAGAACGAACCGCTGTTTTAAAAGGAACTCTCAGGGGAACAGAAATTTTTCCCAGTCTTACATCTGTTATCTTCATAGTGCCTCCTTCTTTCCGGCTCAGCGCGCCAGTTCATACATGGCGTGGGCCAGAATTGTTACGTTGTCAATTAGTCTGTTTAGTTCCATATATTCGTCGGGTTTATGTTCCCGTACTTCATCCCCGGGAAAAATGGGGCCGAAGGCAAGAGTGTTTGGCATCATTTTGGCGTAAGTGCCGCCTCCGATGCACTTTGGTTTTGCTTCCTTTCCGGTACAGCGGGTATATACCCCCAGAAGTTTCTGGACAAGAGCACTTTCTTCCGGCATATACAGGCTGGATTTATGCAGGAGTGCATCAGTCTGAAATCCCGCTTCCTGGAAGAGCTGCTCGATCTGGGGACCACATTCCGCAAAGGAACGGGTGACAGGATAACGGTAGTTTAATTTCACAGTAATTTTATTTTCACTGGCAGAAATAACACCAAGATTCATGGTGAGGGCGCCGGAGAGATCGTCTTCCATAGCAATGCCAAGGGAAGATCCGTTCCATTCCATCGCAAAGCGCTCAGCCAGAAAAGAGATGATCTGAGCCAGTTGGCCTTCAAAGGGAAGTTCTTTTAAGAAAAGAAGCAGTCTGCCGATGGCATTCTCTCCTTCCCAGGGAGTTCCGCCGTGAGCGCTTCTTCCCTGAGCTTCGATCCGGATACCGGATTCCGTGAGCGTACAGAAAATTTTTTCTGCTTCCAGGTCGGCAATCCGTTCTGCCTGTTCCTTGCTGCATCGGATCTGTGCAAAGGCGGAGGCAGGAACGATGTTGTGGCTTTCGCCGCCTTTCAGCTCTTCCAGAAAGAGTCCGCCGTTCTGAGAGAAGGAACGGATGAAGGTCTCTCCAACCAGTCCCTTTTCGCCGTTGATCACAGGATATTCGCCATCCGGGGTGATTCCCATAACGGGAACTTCTCCGCCGTGGCTGAGATAGTATTTCATATCGGCGCTTCCGGTTTCTTCGTTCAGTCCGAAGATCAGACGGATCCGGCGTTTTATGGGAAGGCCGGAATCTCTGAGAGCGGCCAGCCCATAAAGCGCAGCCATGGCCGGTCCCTTGTCATCCATAGTGCCACGCCCATAGATCCGGCCGTCCAGCACTAGACCTTCGTAGGGGGGAACCGACCAGCCGTCGCCGGCAGGAACTACATCCAGATGACAGAGGACTGCGATCATCTCTTCCCCTTGTCCGTATTCGCACCAGCCAGCCTGCTCATCCATATTGGAGGTAGAAAAACCCATTCGTTCGGCAGTCTGCAGAACGTATTCGAGACACTGGTGAACTTCCTTTCCGTAGGGGAAACCGCTGTCATCTTCAGCGTAGACGCTGGGAATACGGATACAGCCCTGCAGATCCCGGATCAGTTCCTGCTTCTTTTCTTCTGCAAATTTTCGGAAATCCAATAAGATACGCCTCCTTATTTCAGATCCTCACACAGGAGAACCTGTTTGTCCCGCTCATATTCATCATAGCGCAGACCGCGGTTTTCCAGTTCAATCTCACCTACCTGGTTGTCATAGGGATCGGCCCGCCAGAACTTTTTCCCTTCGGTGAAAGGAGCCTGAAAAGCATGGTTGGCAGCCATACGGCAGGGTTCCAGATTGCCGAAATAGAATTGACGGCGTTCTTCCTTGCCGGCCCGGACAGCAGCCAGACCGTAGGAAGGATCTGCATAGAGCCATCCGTAAGGCGCGATATAAAACTGCGCCCAGTCGTGGCAGCCGCAGAAAGCCGGCTCTGTAGCCATACCACTCTGCCAGCGTGCGGGAATTCCCGCGCAGCGGCACAGAGTCAGGAAGAGAAGGGCAAATACGCCGCAGTCTCCGGTGAAGTTGCGGGCACAGTTCTCAGCGATATTATCCAGGACAAAATAGGACGGCATGAAGGTGTAGGTCATATTTTTGGTGATAAAATCGTAGAATCTGCGGGCTTTTTCAAGAGGAGAATCTATTCCCTTTGTCAGTTTTTCTGTCAGCTCCCGGATATACGGAGTAAAAACAATATGAGGCGCCTCTTCCTGCGTGAAGAAGTCCGGCTGAACCGGATCGGGAGTCAGCCTGTCCGTGTCATGATACACTGCTTTTCGGATGTAGGAATACTGAACCGTGAAGGTTTCATTTTCCATCAGGGTTTTCTCCCAGAAGACGGTGCGCTGAGGAGCGTCTCCGGGGGCAGCCTGGCCGCCTGCGGGAAAAATTTCCTCCAGAACGATATCTGTCTGTTCCGGGCATTCTGCGGGAATGGGCAGATGAGCCCGGACTTTCATGCCGGGAACAAATACTTCGTCTTTGATGCGCATGGTGGAGCGAACCCGGATCCGGCAGCTGCAGCTTCCTTCTTCTTTCATCCGGCGGATGCAGTATTCCTGATACGTTTCTTTTCCGGCGCTTTTTCCGGCACTTTCAGCACCCGGCAGAGTAACGCCTGCCCGTACGCCGAAGGCGGGTTCTGTCTTGCACAGTGTCTCAAAAAAGCGGATAAAATAGCGCACACCGTTTTCGCTGCAGATCCATCCGATTTTTCCGGCATCTACCCGCTCGTCAAATTCAGCTTCTGTAAAGTCCGGAATATGTTCCCGCACGCGGGCAAGTGCTTCTTCCCGGGTGAAGGGGTAATCAGCGGGAAGGCGGCAGATGATCTCGCGATGGGCGGTAAGGGAATGTTTCATTGCCTGAGGGATTTTCGGGTCTGCCAGGCGCCGGTCGATCAGGCGCAGAGCGCCTTTGAAATCTCCGGAGAGCTTCCGGCGGAGAATATCCTCCGGAAGTCCCATATGAAGATAGCGAAAGTTTTCATTCATATCTGTGAAGATCTGATCTGCATTGTTCATATGACATTATCCTTTCTAGACAAACATCTGCAGCAGGGCGCCCATTCCAAGACCCAGGAAATTTCCTATGGCTGCTCCCAGAACCCCCATCAGAACGCCGATTCCGGCGAAAGACGGGTTATAGGCGGTAGCTACAATGGGTGCGGAGGCAGAGCCTCCGATATTGGCCAGAGAAGCGGTGGATACCATGCACAGATCCCAGCGGAACAGTTTGGACAGAAGGAACATAAGGACAACATGCAGTACCAGCACGAAGAGACCGTACACTACCCACATGGGTGCGGAGATCAGATCGGCCAGGCTTGCAGTGGATGCCAGCAGGGAGATGACCGCATACAGGTACAGGTTGGATACGTCCTCCACTGCCGGAAGCTTGCCCAGGGGGGTTAATGCACAGATAAGACCTAAGATGGTCACGAACAGTGTGGTACAGGTACCGGCGTCGAACATGGTCAGCCCCATGGAAGCCAGACCCTTGCTGATAGCGGCGCCGACGATCTGGGACAGGGCGGAAACCATAAGTGAGATGCCGATCAGGAAGATCCAGTCTGTAGAGGTTGCTTTTTTACTTTCTTTATCAACTTCTGCGTTGGCAGCTTCTGCAACGGCGTCCAGTTTGGAGGTGTCAGCTTTTACGGCAGAGTTCCACTTCTTTGCATAGCGGACTGCCAGCAGAAGCAGGGCGATCCATACGGAATAACATACGGTATCAAGAGCCAGAGCACAGCTGTAGGCGCCGGCGTCTACGGGAAGAGCTGCCTGCATGGCGGCCATGTTGGCGGAACCTCCGACCCAGGATGCATACAGAGCGGCTACGGCTGCCCAGGTCTTGCTTGTGCCTCCCAGCACGTTGGCAAACAGGGGGAAGCCGATGAAGAAGCCGACGGCAAGGGTGAGAGAACATCCAAGGAAAATGGCGATCATGCGGCCGCCCAATTTTCCCAGCTTGCGGAAGTTGCAGCGCAGCAGCATGACGAAAATCATGGCGTAGAGAAGATTGTTCTTTAGAGCACTGTAGGTGGCAGCCACACCTTCGGAGTTATAAAGTCCGATGGTGCAGAAAACCATGTTCAGGACGTAAACCCATACAAGAGGGGGAATCAGATTGAAGATTTTCCAATTTGCGTATTTCTGCAGCGCCAGCAGACCGCCGCCCAGAAACATCAGAAATGCCACGTAAGTAAAACCGTTTGTAATAACCATAGTTTTCTCCTTTGTCTTTGGAAATGTAGTAATGATTTTAGTCCCTCTCCAGGGACCGCAGAAGCATTTCGATGATCTATGCGGGTTTTGCCGGCTGGTCTGAAAACAAAAAAAAGCTGACGCAAGCGTCTATACCGCTCGGGTCAACTGGCTTTGCAACATCCTGACAGAACAGATACATTAGACAAAATAGAAATGGATTCTGCATTTTTTTTGTGTAATTTACCTTAATTATAGTGATTCCGAAAGGACTTGTCAATTCAAAAATGTTCAAAAACTGAATAAAATTCTTTTACTGTGAGCATAGTAGCAGTAAAAGCTTTGAAAAGGAGAGAAAAGATGATGAAGCGATTCAGAATTTTGATGACGGTATGTGCTCTGGGAGTGGTACTTTGCGTATCTGCGGGCTGCGGAGACAGAAATGGAAAGAGTAATAACAACAGTGTAACAGAAGGCTCAGACCGGGAAGATAAGGATAAAAAAGAGAAGGACAGAAATTCACAGGATAAGAAAAAAGATGAAAAAACGAACAATGAGAAGAATAATAATACAGAGGGCAATGGCGTTGTGGGAGACGGCATGGAAGATGCAGGAGACGGAGCAGGAAATGCGGTGGAAGATCTGGGAGACGGCGCAGGTGATGTGATCGAAGATGTGGGCGATGGCGTCGGAAACGCAGTCCGGGATGCCGGGGAAGGTATCGGAAATGCAGCCGAGGATGTGGGAGACGGCATGGAGCGCGCAGCGGACGGAACCGGAGAGGCAGGCAGTCAGGAACGCCGGTAGTTTTGCGGAACACAGGATACTTACAGGTTTTGAATGGAATCTGCAGATATCCTGTGTTTTTCTTCTGATCGTCTGTTTGACGTCGGGAGAAAAAAGAGTTACCATGAAAAAAACAGAAGGGAAAAGGAAGAGTATATGAGATTTCGACCTTGTATAGATATACATAACGGACAGGTGAAACAGATTGTGGGCGGGAGTCTGCAGGAAGAGAAGGGGAAGGTGAGGGAAAATTTTGTTTCAGGGCAGGATGCGGGCTTTTATGCCAGATTTTACAGGGAATCAAAGGTAAAGGGCGGGCATATTATTTTATTAAATCCTGAGACCTCTCCCTATTTTCAGGCGACGAAGGAGCAGGCGATGAAGGCGCTGGCGGAATATCCGGGCGGACTGCAGATCGGAGGAGGAATCCGGCCGGAAAATGCCGGGGAGTATCTGCAGGCCGGTGCCAGCCATGTGATCGTAACTTCTTATGTGTTTCGGGATGGACGGATTTCCTGGGAGAATCTGGAACGGCTTGAGAAAAGTGCGGGCAGGGAGAATCTGGTTCTGGATCTGAGCTGCAGAAAGAGGGATGGGCAGTACTACATTGTGACAGATCGCTGGCAGAAATTTACAGACACTCCTGTTACAGAAGAGACTTTGCTGGAACTTTCCGGGCACTGCGATGAGTTTCTGGTTCATGCGGTGGATGTAGAGGGAAAGGCTTCCGGTATTGAGACAGAACTGGTGCGGATCCTGGGAGAGCTGGAAGGAAAGCCTGTTACCTATGCCGGAGGGGTGGGGAGCTTTGCAGATCTGGAGCTGTTGGAAAGAGAAGGAAAGGGGAGGGTGGACGTGACTGTGGGCAGTGCGCTGGATCTTTTCGGCGGCCCTATGAAGTATGAAGAAATTCTAAAATTTTGTAGAAATATCTAAAAATTTTCAGAAACAGAGGGAATCTATTGAAAAACAATCTAATTATTGGTATAATATAGTTACTTACCGGAGGCTGTGACGTTTCCGATAAAATTTAGAACAAAGGGGTTGACGGCATGAAATTTATTATCAGCGGCAAGAATATTGATGTGACAGAGGGACTCCGCAGTGCAGTACAGGACAAGCTGGGAAAACTGGAGAAATATTTTACTTCCGATACGGAAATCCATGTAACGCTCAGCGTTGAGAAGGAAAGACAGAAGATCGAGGTGACGATACCGGTAAAAGGAAACATCATTCGGTCTGAGCAGGTCAGCAGCGATATGTATGTATCGATCGACCTGGTAGAGGAGGTTATTGAGCGGCAGCTTCGCAAGTATAAAAATAAGATTGTGGATAAGCAGCAGGAGGGCAGCAATTTCCAGAAGGCTTTTCTGGAAAATGAGTTTGTGGAGGATGAGGAAGTTAAGATCATCCGTACCAAACGTTTTGGCATAAAACCCATGTATCCCGAGGATGCCTGTGTACAGATGGAACTTCTGGGGCACAACTTCTTTGTATTCTATAATGCGGAAACAGAGCAGGTAAATGTAGTTTATAAGAGAAAAGACGGAGCTTACGGCCTGATCGAGCCGGAGTTCTGAAAAAGGATCAGACAGGAGAACAGAAAAGGCCGCCGGAAGGCGGCCTTTTCTTTATGGAAAGTATTGTTTTGTCCCTGTAAAAGTGCTATCATAGTACTGATATTGTGAATTTTTATAGAATGCAGGAGTAAGCATAAAATGAAATTATCAGAAAAGTTATTTGGCACGCACAGCCAAAGAGAGCTGAAGAGAATTGCAGGTACTGTAGATAAGATAGAAGCTCTCCGTCCTCAGATGCAGCAGATGAGTGATGAGGAGCTGAAAGACCAGACCAGAAAATTCAAGGAACGTCTGGGGAAGGGAGAGACCCTGGATGATCTTCTTCCGGAGGCATTTGCCACTGTCCGCGAGGCAGCCAAGCGTGTCCTTAATATGGAGCATTACCGGGTACAGCTGATCGGCGGCATTATTCTTCATCAGGGACGAATCGCGGAGATGCGTACCGGTGAAGGAAAGACGCTGGTATCCACACTTCCCGCTTATTTGAACGCTCTGGAAGGCAAGGGAGTACACATTGTAACGGTCAATGATTATCTGGCTCACCGTGATGCTGAGTGGATGGGAAAAGTACATGAGTTCCTGGGCCTGACTGTGGGTGTTGTGCTCAACAGCATGAAAAATGATGAGCGCCGGGCTGCTTATAACTGCGATATTACTTATGTCACCAACAATGAGATGGGATTCGATTATCTGCGTGACAACATGGTGATTTATAAAGAGCAGCTGGTTCAGAGAGGACTTCACTATGCGATCATCGACGAAGTGGATTCTGTGCTGATCGATGAGGCCAGAACGCCTCTTATTATTTCCGGCCAGAGTGGAAAATCCACCAAGCTTTATGAGGTCTGTGATATTCTGGCAAGACAGCTGGAAAGAGGAGAGGCCAGCGGTGAGATGACCAAGATGGCAGCCATCATGGGTGAAGAGATCACGGAGACCGGGGATTTCATCGTAAATGAGAAAGACAAGATCGTAAATCTGACGGAGCAGGGTGTGAAGAAAGTGGAGAACTTCTTCCACATTGAGAACCTGGCAGATCCGGAGAATCTGGAGATTCAGCATAATATCATTCTGGCTCTGAGAGCCCATAATCTGATGTTCCGGGATCAGGACTATGTGGTGAAGGATGAGCAGGTTCTGATCGTGGATGAATTTACCGGCCGTATTATGCCGGGGCGGCGCTATTCTGACGGGCTTCATCAGGCGATCGAGGCCAAAGAACATGTGAAAGTGCGCCGGGAGAGCAAGACGCTGGCTACGATTACGTTCCAGAATTTCTTTAATAAATTTGAGAAAAAGAGCGGTATGACAGGAACGGCTCTTACTGAGGAGCAGGAGTTCCGTGATATCTACGGCATGGATGTTATTGAGATTCCCACCAACAAGCCGGTAGCCCGTGTGGATCTGGATGACGCGGTCTATATGACAAAGAAAGAGAAGTATCGCGCTGTGGTCCGGGCGATCAAAGAGGCGCATGAGAAACAGCAGCCGGTTCTGGTGGGAACGATCAATATTGATACTTCTGAACTGCTTTCCGGAATGCTGCGCCGGGAAGGAATCCAGCATAACGTACTGAATGCCAAGTTCCATGAGATGGAGGCGGAGATTGTGGCGCAGGCCGGACAGGCCGGGGCAGTTACTATTGCCACCAATATGGCAGGCCGTGGTACGGATATTAAGCTGGATGAAGTGGCAAGAGCAGCCGGAGGACTTAAGATCATCGGTACAGAACGTCATGAGTCCAGACGTATTGACAATCAGCTGCGCGGACGTTCCGGCCGTCAGGGAGATCCGGGAGAATCCCGCTTTTATCTGTCCTTGGAGGATGATCTGCTTCGCCTGTTCGGCTCTGAAAAGCTGATGGGGATCTTCACGCATCTGGGTGTGGAGGAGGATGAGCAGATTGAGCACAAGATGCTCTCCGGAGCCATTGAGAAAGCGCAGAAGAAGATCGAGAGCAATAACTACGGAATCCGTAAGAATCTGCTGGATTACGATCAGGTAAATAATGAGCAGAGGGAGATCATTTACAAGGAGCGCCGCCGTGTTCTGGATGGAGAGAATATGCGGGATGCTATTTATAAAATGATCACGGATATTGTAGACAATACTGTGGATATGTGTATCAGTGATGATGTAGATGCGGAAGACTGGGATCTGCATGAGCTGAATTCGGTACTGCTTCCCCTTATTCCGCTGCAGCTTCTTACGCCCGGCAGAGTGGAGGGGCTAAAGAAAAACACGCTGAAGCAGAAGTTAAAAGAAGAAGCGGTGAAGCTTTATGAGATGAAAGAGACAGAATTCCCGGAACCGGAACATTTAAGGGAGCTGGAGCGGGTGATTCTTCTCAAAGTGATCGATCAGAAATGGATGGATCACATCGACGATATGGATCAGCTCCGTCAGGGAATCGGCCTTACCGCTTACGGTCAGAGAGATCCCAAAGTGGAGTATAAGATGGCAGCCTATGAGATGTTTGATGGAATGATCAGCTCGATCCAGCAGGATACGATCCGCCTTCTGTATCACGTCCGGGTGGAGCAGAAAGCGGAGAGAGAACAGGTTGCGCAGGAGACCGGAACCAATAAGGATGAGACCGGACCGAAGAAACCGGTGCAGAGAGCGGACAAGAAGATCTATCCCAATGATCCCTGCCCCTGCGGAAGCGGAAAAAAATATAAACAGTGTTGCGGAAGAAAACCGGTGCAGTAAGCAGTAAAAAAGAGGCAATGTTCTGAAAACATTGCCTCTTTTTTAATGTGCGCCGTTGGCAGCACCTGTTATTTTGTTTTTCATGCGTTTGAAAAAGCCAGGTTTCTTCGGCGGCGGGGTCAGTGCTCCGCGCAGCCCTTTAGCGCCTACAATATAAATGCCGCTGACAGTGGCTTTGATCTCCTTTTTAACAGGGAGAATATCGAAAACCTGCTCTTCTGCAACCAGGGTCATGATCCTGGGACCTACTTTTGCTTTTACAATGGGAAGCTTTGCCCGGCGCATCAGCTTTGGCGTCTGATCGATCACCATCTGAGGAAGACCGGATTCTTTGATTTTCATACGCTTTTTATCGATAATCAGCATAGATACGGTCTGCTTGGCAGCCTCGATCTGTTCCTGCTGAGCCTCCTGCTTTTTCTGCATTCTTTTGCCGACAAAGTAAAGAACGGCAAGAATGACGGCCACTATGGCCAGAATGATCAGTAATATTGCCCACCACTCCATAGATAATCCTCCACCACGTATTCTTATTCTTGCATCGGATAAGTCAGAATCATATTTTTCCGATACGAATCTATTCTATCATTCTTTGACCTAAAAGGCAAATATAAATTTTGAAGAGGGGAATTCCCGTGCTTATTGGTGGACGCGGCTTCGGGGGTGTGGTATACTTTATAAACGGGATTGGATAAAGATCCCGTATTGTGTGAAAAAACGGGTCAGATAAGGGGATAACCACATGGAAAAAAGGCAAAGAGGGTCATCACAGGAGATTGACCTGGAAAGTCAGAAGAGGAGAGCCCGGAGGAGAAGGGAACAGCAAAGGAAAGCACGCAGAAAAGCGAGGCTGCTGCGGGCTTTCCTGCTGCTGGTGCTTTTTCTGGTCCTGATCGGCTGCATCTGGGGAGTTGCGGCAGGGATCCGGTTCGGTATTGTGAGAAAGGCAGAGGACAGAAAGGAGAAGGAACAGCAGATCGCCCAGGAGGAGGAGCTGCATGCTCAGAAGGAAAAGAGAATCGAAGAGGCCAGGGAAATGGCTACGGTTTATGATTATCAGGGCGCAATCGATCTTCTGAAAGGCATTGAGGGTTACGAAAATGATGAAGAACTTCTGAAGGCGCTGGCTGATTTTGAGTCAGCGAAATCTACGCTGATCAATGTGGATGTGATGAAGATCCCGCATATTTATATCGGAAGCGTGTGCGTGGATCCGGAATATACGTTCAGCAAGGAGGATTCTTCCTGGGTTTCTACAGTGAATAAAAACTCGATCACTGTTTTTGAACTGAATCAGATGCTGGATCAGCTGTATGAAAATGGCTATGTGCTGGTGAGCATCCGCGATCTGATCAGGGAGACGGAGACAAAAGACGGAGGGATTCTTTATACCAGGGGAAAGATCATGCTTCCGGAGGGAAAGAAAGCCTTTATTCTGTCGCAGGATGATGTAAGCTATCCATTTCTGCTCCAGAACAGCGGATTTGCTTCCCGGATGATTCTGGACAGTCAGGGAAAAGTGACCTGTGAATATGTCCAGCAGGACGGAAGCACCGTTACCGGTGATTACGATCTGGTACCGATCCTGAACAGGTTTATTGAAGAGCATCCGGATTTTGTGTATAAAAATGCCAGACCGACGCTGTGTCTGAGCGGATATAACGGGATTTTGGGTTATCGTACCAGTCAGAACCTGGGAGAGACCGCAGAATTTGGAAATATTTATGCGGATTATGGGGTTTTTGATTATCAGGCAGAGATTGAAGCGGTAAAGCCGGTACTGAAAGCTCTCTCCGATGAGGGATGGACTTTTGCTATGAACGGATACGCTTCCGTCAATTACAGCGGAGAGTATGAAGATGTCAGCGAAGATGTGCAGAAATGGCAGGACAATGTGGGCAGGATCCTGGAGAGCGCCACGGGGAAAAATGCGGACATTCTGATGTTCCCGTTTGGATCTGATATTGCAGACTGGCGCGGCTACGATGGAAATGAGAAGTTTTCACTGCTGTATAATCAGGGAATACGTTTTTTCTGCAATATCCAGCAGGGAGACCGTTATTGGGTACAGATTCATGAAAATTATGTGCGCCAGGGGCGCCGGGCAGTAAACGGACTGCGTATGTATCAGGATCTGAATGAGGGCACAGACTGGCTCTCAGATCTTTTTGACGTTTCGTCGGTGTACGATGTGAGAAGGCCCACTACCGGACTGGCCGGAAAAGGAAGTGCTTCCGGAGGAAACGGAGGAACCGTGCAGAGTAAGCCGGAGACAGAAAATTAGGAGGAAAGACAGAACATGAAAAAAAGATGGATAGGAATTTTACTGGTAGCAGGACTTGTGAGTATTCTGGGCGGCTGTGAGAAGAAGGAAGCGTCGGATGACACGAAGGCGGAGGCGACAGCGACGCCGGAAGCAGAAGAGAAAGAGAGCCTGGAAACACTGGATATAGAAAAGTATGTAAAAGTAGGGGAATATAAGGGGATTGCGCTGACAGAAGAAAATATTTCCGTCAGTGAGGAGGAGATCGACGCTGAGATTCAGGAACGTCTGTCTCAGAATCCTCTGGCAGTGCCGGAAGGAATTGCGGAAGAGGGAGATCTGGTCAATATTTCCTATGTGGGCAAGATGGAGGGAACTGCTTTCGAGGGCGGTACAGCGGAGAATCAGGAGGTGATCATCGGATCCAAGATGCTGATTGACGGATTCGAGGATGGAATGATCGGCATGAAAACAGGAGAGACCAAAGTTTTGAACCTGACTTTCCCGGAGGATTACAATGAGGAGCTGGGCGGAAAAGCAGTGGAGTTTACCGTTACGATGAATTCTGTGAGCAGAGCTCCGGAAAGTCTGACAGCAGAATGGATTGCGGCGAATTCAGAGGTACAAACAGAAGAAGAGTATCGTCAGCAGGTACGCGGTGAAATGGAAAATATGAAAAATCTGCAGGCGGAAGAGAACAAAAAGATGGCTGCCTGGCAGCAGGTTGTTACAGGAAGTGAAGTTCTGGAGTATCCGGAGTTTCTTCTGGAGGAAGGAAAGAATATGCTGAAAGAAAATCTTTCCGGATATGCGCAGATGATGGGAATGGAGCTGAGTGAGTTCCTGGCAGCTCAGGAAATTACCGAAGAGGATTTTGAGGCGCAGTGTGAAGAATTTGGAAAGAGCATTGCAGCGCAGAAACTGGTGATGCAGGCGATCAAAAAGGCAGAGGGTATGGAAGATACAGATCCGGAAGCACAGGAACTGCTGCAGCAGTATGCGGAAAATGCAGGAATGAATGCGGAACAGCTGCTGGAGACTTACGGGGAAGAAGAAATCTACCAGAGTATTACACTGGATCGGGTTTGCGGATTGATTCTTGAACAGGCAGTCCTTCAGCCGCAAAATGAACAGACAGCTGAGTGATAAAGCAGAAGGGGGAAGAAGGGGATGAGCAGTAAGACGAGAAGTTCAGGAGAAGTTCACGCGCACAAAAACGGTGGCTTTCACAGTAGTCTGGGTTTTGTTCTGGCCTGTGTGGGTTCAGCTGTCGGCATGGGCAATATCTGGATGTTTCCCTATCGGGTAGGACAATACGGAGGAGCGGCTTTCCTGATCCCGTATCTGATTTTTGTGGCGATTTTCGGAACGGTAGGTCTGTCAGCAGAATTTGCCATCGGGAGAAGAGCAGGAACCGGGACGCTGGGTGCGTACCGTTATTGCTGGGAGAGCAGAAAAAAGGGAAAAGTGGGAGCGGTGCTGGGATGGATTCCGCTCCTGGGATCTCTGGGAATCGCCATCGGCTATGCTATTATTGTGGGATGGGTAGTCCGCTCTCTGTGGAGTTCCCTGAGCGGAGAAATTCTGAATGTGGATGCGGCTGAATTTTTCTCGGCGATGCAGCAGGATTTCAGCAGTATTCCCTGGCATCTGATCGTGATTATTCTGGCGGCAGTAATCCTGATGTTCGGAGCGACCAGCGGAATTGAGAAAGTAAACAAAGTGATGATGCCTGCCTTCTTTGTTTTATTTGCTGTAATTGCGGTGCGGGTAGTATTCCTGCCGGGGGCGCTGGAAGGTTATAAATTTCTTTTTGTTCCCCGATGGGAGTATCTTCTGAAGGCGGATACCTGGGTG
>URYM01000006.1 GCA_900552095.1 uncultured Blautia sp.
AGATCTAGTACGGTCTCGTGGGCTCGGAGATGTGTATAAGAGACAGATATAAAGGTCCATATTCCCCACCAGATCCGTCAGCTGATCTGCCAGAGTTTTACTGTGAAAGAAACGGCTGTACCTCTGGTTCGGCCTGCCAATCACAATCTTCGTCACTCCGCTGACCCGGGCATATTCCGCGATCTGTACCGCCGGCTCATCTCCGTACACGGTGGCGATCTGCGCTCCCATCTGTTCACCCAGACGGATATTGTCTCTCAGACGTTTCAGCTCGTCCCCTTTCATCTCCCGGGTCTGCTCCCCTTCCACATAAAGGGCAGTAAAACCGCTGTGAAATGCCTCCGCCATCCGGGCCGCAGTCCGGATCACTCTGGCGCTGGACGGAGCACTGGACAAACAGACCAGAATATGTTCCCCTGCCCGAGCCCCCGACTCATTTCCCTTCTTCTGCGCTGTCCTGCTCAGCCGGTCCGCGGTGCGCCGCAGTGCGATCTCCCGCAGCGCCTCCAGATTCTCTTTTGTAAAGAAATGATCCAGCGCTCTTCTAGCCTGGCCGGGGCGGTAGACCTTTCCCGACTGAAGCCTCAAAATCAGATCTTCCGGCTCAATATCCACCAGCTCCACCTGATCTGCCATGTCAAAAACCCGATCAGGGAAACGCTCGCTGACCGCAATCCCGGTAATAGAAGCGACCAGGTCATTCAGAGATTCCAGATGCTGTACGTTAACTGTCGTATATACATCGATACCGGCCCGCAGAAGCTCCTCCACATCCTGATACCGTTTGGCATGACGGCATCCCTGGGCATTGCTGTGCGCCAGTTCATCCACCAGAATCAGCTGCGGCCTGCGCGCAAGCGCCCCGTCCAGATCGAATTCCTTCAGAGAAACTCCTTTATAGGCCACCTCTCTGGCCGGAAGCACCTTCAGCCCTTCAAGAAGCGCCAGCGTATCGGGCCGTGTGTGGCGTTCCACATATCCGACCACCACATCCCGCCCGTTCTTCTTCGCCTCATGGGCCGCTTCCAGCATAGCGTAAGTCTTTCCTACGCCTGCCGCATAACCAAAAAAGATCTTCAGTTTTCCGCTGTTTTCTTCCCTCTCCTGCTCCTGGATGCTCTCCAGAATTCTCTCGGGACTGGGGCGCCTGTCTTCCATCTCCACAATTCCGCCTTTCTCTGCCTATGATCTGTTATTGTACCATATTTCATCTTTTCACAGCATAAAAAAGCGCCGTCTCCTGTTAAGACCGTATAAAGATTTATAATTTAAATGCCTTCTGGATCTCCTGCACATTTCCCAGCACCAGCATGGACTCATCCCCGTTAATATAAGTGCCGGAATTAATCTCCAGATTCATCTTTCCATTTTTCTTAAGTGCCATAATGCTGATGTTCATCTTCTTTCTCACATCCAGCTGTCCCACGCTTTTGCCTGCCCACTCCGCCGGAACAGTGAGTTCAAAGATTCCATACTCTTCATTCAGCTCGATATAATCCAGAATATGATCCGCCGTATAGCGCACCGCCGTCCAGGTAGCCAGCTGGCGCTCGGGATAGACAACTTCATCGGCTCCATTTCTCAGAAGAAACTTCGCATGTACATCCCGCGCAGCCCTGGACACTACAAATCTGGCGCCCAGCTCTTTCAGAAGAGAGGTGGTCTCCAGAGAACTCTGGAAATTATCCCCGATTGCCACAATACACACATCAAAGTTGCGCACGCCGAGAGAACTTAAGAATTCTGCATTCGTACAGTCTCCGATCTGAGCATTCTCCACATAGGGAAGCGCCGCGTCCACCCGATCCTCCTGGATATCCACCGCCATCACCTCATGCTTCAGCTCATCCAGCTTCATTGCCACATGGCGTCCGAAACGCCCCAGCCCCACAACCAAAACCGACTTCATTTCCTACATCCTCCTGATTTATTCCTGTGTATTTTTCTCAGATTTATACTTTCTTTATATCCAGTTCATGGTCTTTCTATTATGGCATATGTATCATAAAAAGGGCATTAATAAATCCCTTAATGCATTAAGATTGCATTAAGGGATTTATCTGTTTTTCTTTATTCTGCTATATACTCATTATGCACTGCATGATTAAAAGCTTTTGCGAAATCCGTCAGATTATTATAGGCATTCTGATCCGTCAGGCCTGCATTCATCTTATTCGTCAAAAGGATCGTCACGATCTGATTTTCCGGATCCACAGTAATATACTGGCCGGTAAATCCATTATGGCCAAATGCAGTATCACTCAGCGCCTTCATCCAGGAGCTGCCTGTGGCAAATCCGTAGCAGCTCTTCCCTTCCTCCATCCGATCCACAGTAAATTGATCCAGAACCTCCGGGCTGTAGATCTCCACGCCATTGTAAGTTCCTCCATTTAAAAGAGTCTGATACAAAACAGCCAGCTCCTCCACATTGGAGAAAACTCCCGCATGACCTGCTACTCCCTGACAGCCCATGGCGGCATTTCCATCATTGACCTCACCCTGGAGTGTATTATGTCTCCAGCCCTCAAACACCTCAAAGGCTTCCTGATCCTCCGTACAGTCATAACCGAATCCGGGGTTATTTTCTTCGTCTACCATACAATATTCATAGGGATTTCCAAAGGAACTCACCGCAATCTTTTCCTTTTCTATCCCATTTTCCAGCGGCAGATAGCCCGTCTTTTCCATCCCCAGAGGTTCATAGATATTTGTCTTTACATACTCATCCAGATCCTGTCCGCTTATCTTCTCCACCAGAAATCCCAGCGTCATAAATCCCAGATCACTGTAATAATACTCTCCCGGCTCAAACATCAGGCCTGTACTGCAGATATACTCCAAAACCTCTTCCTTTGTATCACAGTACAAAAACATGGGACGCCACTGGGGAAGCCCTGACGTATGGGTCAGCAGCTCTTCCACCGTCACATTCTCTTTCCCGTTCTGAGCAAATTCCGGAAGATAGGACGCCACTTTTTCTTTCACATCCAGTCTGCCCTCCGTGACCAGTTTCATCACCGCCTGCGTTGTGGCGCTGATCTTGGTGCAGGATGCCAGATCAATCAGAGTATCTGTCTCCATCGGAACAGGATTTTCCAGAAGCTTTCCTTCCCCGGAAGACCATTCAAAAGCCTGCTGTACTCCGTACGCTTTCTTCAGCACAATTTTTCCGTCCTTTAAAACAAGCATCTCTGCCCCGGGCACAACCTTATTATTTTCTGACGCCAGCACACTCTGCACATAGGAATAGGCTACTGCATCCGCTGCCGCTGCCAGTTTTTCATTTTCCTCATAGACCAGTTCCCCGGAAGTCTCTTTCCCGCTGTCGGTCTTCTCCTGATTCTCCACTTTCTTCTCTGTCTGTCCGGAACATCCGGAAAATATCATTGCTCCGCACATTGCCAATGCGATCATCCTGCCTCTTCTCTTCATCTTCTGCCTCCATCTTTCTTCTTCATGCTGTCTTAATCTTTTGCCGGCCAGAAGGGTACGCCGTTCTGCGGAGCCTTCGCCCCCAGGAAACTGCAGACCGAAGCCCCCACATCAGAAAGGGTTTCTCTGACACCGAGTTTCTTTCCGCAGATTCCTTTCTGATACACCAGAATCGGCACACATTCTCTGGTATGTCTGCTGTGGCCAATATCAGGATCATTTCCATGATCAGCCATTACCACCAGCACATCTTCCGGCTCCATAAGCGGAAGAAGCCTTCCGATCCCCTCATCTGCACACTCCAGGATCTCCCTGTAAACACCGGATGACTGAGAATGTCCGGCCAGATCTGTCTCCTGCACATTGGTACAGATAAAACCGGTCTGCATTTTTTCAAACTCCCGGATCGTATGTTCCATACATTCCCCGGTCGGCACGCAGGAAATACTTGTTCCACAGTCGTTTGCCACAATATCCGCCACTTTTCCGATCAGTGTCACAGGAATCCCCTGCTCTGTGAGGATCGTGGGCGCCTGTACCTTTTTGTCCACTCCATAGCCCAGGTGAAGGCACTGATAGCCCTGCTCATAGGATTTTGACTTCGCAGAAGCAATTCCTATAAATCTGCCCTCTTTAATCTCCTGGGCATTCCACAGATCCTCCATGGTATTTCCGGTTCCGCCAAAAACGATCACACGCCCGACGGTAACTACCTCGCGCACCAGAGCCGCAATCTCAGATTCCTTCTCAAATGAAATAAAGTCCAGAGGAGCGGTCACATTATAGCACATACCCAGATCTGCCTCCAGATTATCCGCCACCGTCACATAATCATCACAGAGAACATACCTCAGCCCCTGGCTTTCTATGATTTCCGTCTTGTGACCGGCCTTTCTCAGATGTTCTTCCACCGCATCCACTTTCTCCTGAAAGGGGTGGATCTCCGGTTTTCTGGGAAGCGTTCCCATAATCTCCTGATGTCCCATAAAAGTATCTGCCCCGAAATGCATAAGCCTGGCCTTCCCGTAATTTGCTTCCGGAGAAAACTTCATACAGGCGCTCTCCCTGCCAAAAGCATTCATAAGTCCCAGTTTTTCCAGATTGGGAAGCTTCAGATCCGGATGATCTCTCAAAATGCTTCCCAGCGTATTCGCTTTCTCATCCCCGGGTCTTACCGTTTTCGCATCTTCCATGGCGCCAATCCCAAAACCATCCAGCACAATCACTGCAAAACGCCCCATTCTCTATCCCTTCTTTCTTCCCTGGCTGTCATAAATTCCTATAATTTTGGGAGTTCCGCTGGAAATCCCTTCCACCAGAACCACATCGCTTCTGGTCACAAAAATCTGGGATCGGAAAGCCATCACCACCGTCTCTCCCACCTCACAGGTACGGGACAGACCGAAATGATAGTCAATACTCTCATCACTGGGCGGCAGGACAGAGAGTATTCGTCCCGTCTCCTCACTTCTTCCCACCAGAGCCTGCTTTACATGGGACCGGCGGTAATGCCCTCCGCCATAACAGTAAGCTTTTCCCTGGAAATTGTGAGATACTTCGCTCACATAAACAATAGCCGGAATCTCCGGTTCCTCTGCACATGCCGCATGAAGGGGGGTGGTTCCGGTCAGTCCGTGCCCCGGCTCCCCACAGTTTCCTCCCAGCTTCGCCATCTTTCGTATCGTCCTTACACAGGTAGCCGAAGGGGTATTCACGATCAGATCCCGGAATCCTGCCTGCTCCAAAAGCGCGTTTCCCTTTAAAAGTGTCCGCAGATTTTCTGTGGGTATAATATCTTCTTCTTTTTCACTGTACAGATAACAGGGAAAGGAAGTGACGCCCCGGATCTCCACATGGGGGCAGTTTTTTCTGATACAGGATACTGCTTCCTCCATCTCTTCCAGGGTAAAACCTGCCGTCTGCCCGGAATAGATCATATCTCCTTCCTGAAAAACCCGCAGGAGGATTCCCTGCTTTTTCCCCACTTTCCGGGCTGCACGATCAATCGCATACACTTTATCCATAGAATAGACCGTCATCACTTCCGGGCCATACGCAACTACCTTTTCGATCAGAGCCTGCGGAACCTGAACCAGATGGCCCACATTTCCAATGGGAATCCTGTGCTCCATCATAGTCAGAGCTTCCTTAAAATCCACCGTCACCGCTCCGCTGTACCCCATCTCTGTCAGTTTCTGAGCCAGGAAAGGATTTCTTCCCACCTGCTTTAACATAAAATACATGCGGAAATTATGTTTTCGGGCTTCTTCCAGAATCTTTCTTCCATTGGCACAGAACGCATCCACATCGATCAGATAGGAATCCGGAAGGATTGTCCCGGACTGATGAAGCGTGAACGCCGTACTGATTAATCCTCTGTTTCGTTTTCTTGTCTGTTCTGCAAACATTGCCTCACCCTTTTCACCGATGTTTTAATAATATCCAGAATGGTATCCGCCCCTGCCCGCATGGGATTGATGCGGATCATCCTCTGTTCCAGTGTGGGATCTGCTTTACGGAATGTGCCGGACACCCGATAAAACATGGGCACCATCTCATATTTGGACTCTGCTCCCACCGGATTGGGCGCTGCTCCCAGCTTCTCCGCCTCCCGCAGTACCGCCTCCGCAATCGGCTCCCGAAATTCCACCAGGAGGACTTTCGACTGCGCATTGGCAAGAAAAGCGTCTTTTACTTCAGGAATTTCCCCGGAAACAAGGCGGCGCACACAGGTATCATTTACCTGCGCCTGGATTGCCAGCGCAACCGGCGCGTAGACAAGGCCATGCAGCACGTCCAGAGCCTCATGCCCCTGAGTCTGCATTCCCCCTGAATAACTTTCTGCCACAAGCTGATCCACATACTTTTTCTTTCCAACTACAATCCCGATCCCCTCCGGCCCCAGAAGCTTGAAAGAAGAAAAGCAGGAGAGATCTGCTCCACACTGGACTCCGATCTCTTTTACCTTCATAACTGCATAATTATCATCCGTCAGAATCGGAATATCTCTTGTCTCTTTTATTGTTTTTATTACTTCACGCATATCATACCGGTCATTCAGCGTCTGCCTTGTATACTGGACCAGCGCTCCCCTGATCTCCGGATCCGCCTCCAGTACCCGGCGTATCTCTGGCAGATCATTGAAATCTGCTTCCACCGGCACAAGGCCAAGCATCTGAAAAGATACTGCCGTTGTCGTATAAACCGGCGCCCGGTGAACCAGTATTTTCTGGCCGCACTGCAGCATGGTATGAAGCCCGAAACGGATCGCCGCACTTCCCGCCCCCCGCACAAGCACGCAGGCCTCCGCGTCAAAAATCCGCGCGATCACCTTCTCCGCTCTGCTGGTTGTGATCGGTTTATTTAATCCCATGACCACGCCGAGATCTCCCCGGCTCAGACTTTCGTGCCCCTGAAATTCTTTTGTCATACAGTCTACCACCCGAAACTGAAGCTCTATTGCTTCCTCCAGGCTCAGACTGTGAAGCGGATACGTTTTCATCTTTTTCCCTCCTAAGCTGTCATTTTCTCCCCTGTCCCAGAATCCGTTCCGGATTCCGGATCAGCAGCAGATCAGTCTCCTCTTTTGAAAAACCGGAATCCCATAACAGCGGGAGAAATTTTTCAAAGAGATACCCATATCCGATCCCGCCGCCTGATTTCAAATGAGATTTTCTCGTAATATCCATGGAAAGTACCACCTGAGACAGCCTTCCCCGGTTCCGGATCTCCCGAAGCGCTTCCACCCGGAAGGTGTCCGGGCAGTAAGAAAGTTTTCCTACCGTATCAAATCCTATATTTACTCCTTTTTCCAGCACCTCAAAAATTTTCTCCATATCCCGGGAAAGATCCATATGGCCAATGATAATCTTCTCCGGTTTCACTCCATGGCTTAACAGATAATCCGCCTGCCGGGCTCCGAATGTTCCCAGCGTCGTATGTGTGGTAACCGGAACCTGGGTTCTCACCGCTGCCAGGCTCATCGCTTCAAACACTTTCTCTTCCAGAGGAGTCATCTGATCCCGGCTGGTTCCAAATTCTCCGATCACAGAAGCCTTTTCCTTATTCTCTCCAATCCCGTCCAGAATCTCATGCTCTGCCAGTTCTGCCAGTTCCTCCACCGTTTTTTCTTTTACAGATTCCGGCAGAAATGGTTCTTTATAAAAACCGGTGGACAGGATCATGTGAATTCCGGACGCCTCTTCTACTCTCCGGATATAATCTACATTTCTCCCCATCCCGATGTTGGTAACTTCCAGTATGTTGCGCACACCATACTCATACAGCTGCTCAAATTCCCTGACCGTCTCCTCAAAACAGTCCAGCCGGCAGTCAGGATCCCCTTTCACACCGGACAAATCTATGGTTACATGCTCATGCATCAGCGTATAACCTTTTTTTAATTCTGTCATTTTTCACCTCCGGCTTTCCTCCCCGTCCGCAGATTCCAGCCTTAAAAATACATATTCAGATTTCCGAAGTACCGTTCCGTAAGCTCATCCGCCGGTGCGCCGTACTGACCTGCCAGAAGCAGCATCTCCCGGATCTCCTCCGGCACACTGCTGCAGATCAGCACGCGGCAGCATCCCAGTCTTTCCCCGGGAACCGTGACTGCTGACAGACCGCACATAGTAACCACCCGCATCAGGCCTTTTCCGGCCTTTCTCTGCAGCGCCTCCGTCTCCGGATCAAAATGGCCAAAAACAGTATCACCCAGTCCATAAAGATCTACCGGCCCTTCCTCTGAAATCAGGATAACCCCGGGATGGACCGTCTCCTTCAGATAGGCGATCGCTTCCCGGCGCGGACCGTATCTGTCAATCTTCTCTTCCGTCCTCACCGGTTCTCTCCGGCTTTCTCCCTCCAAATCCAGTTTGAGCAGATGTCCCGCAGCCCGCAGCAGAGTTCTGGTGTCTCTTGTGATCAGTCCCAGCGACGGCGAGAACGGAATTCCATCCGTGGAAATTTTTCCGAATTTTTTCATCTCCTCCTCCTCGATCAGGGGAGAAATAAAACCATACAAATTCAGCGCCGCTGCCGGCGCCAGCACCGATCCGCCTCCGTCGGTTCCCACACCGAGATCATTGATCCTGTAAAATACATTCAATGCCGTGCCACTGCTGGATCCTGTCATCGGTCTTCCTGTCAGCGGATTCACCAGCTGCATGTCAACAGCCCGCCCGCCGGGAGACATTCTATCCCGGGTATGCGTCAAAAAGCCGCCGTCTTCCATCTTCCTCATCAGCTGCCCTGGAACCGTCTCGGTCTGTTTATAACCGGTGTAGCAGGCATATCCCCATTTTTCCCGGGCAGGCCTTACCTGATCGATCACACCAGGATAAACCTGCTCCACCGTATGATATGGATTTTTCAGTGCCAGAAACGTCTTCTTTGCATAAGTTTCCATAAGATCAGCCTGCCGGAGGAACTGCAATCAGACCGATAAGCAGGAACAGATTCAGCAGAACCCCAAAGACGATACAGGCCACCGGACCCACAGCCAGATCCACGATCGGTTTTTTCGCTTTTTTGTTCAGCAGGAAGGCTCCGATCACAAAGAGGGCTCCGATTCCCGTATAGCCGGAAGCTGCCACAGACATTTTCTCCGCAGCCACGATACCTCCTGCCAGAAGCGCTACCTCCAGCACCTTGTTCATGGAAGTACGCACATATTCTCCCATATCCTTTACACCGGGGAATCTGTCCATTCCCTTTGCAAAGAGGTTAATAAGCGCAATCTCCACAATCATGATCAGCGCACCCACCAGAAATGCTGCCAGCGGATTTCCGTGAAGCAGAAGTCCAACCACAAAAACAAACGTACAGCCCGCCACGCCATATACACCGGTTACAATGGCAGTTGTAAATACCAGCGGAATAAATCCGATCGCCCTTGCCAGCGCAGTCAGAGCCGCATTCGTATATTCTCCCTCTGCAAGAAGCGCCAGCGATGCCGGATCACCGGCAATCATGGAAAGGCTGGTTCCGGCTGCGATCAGGCCTCCCATAATAGCCAGAAGGAACCAGTTCTTACGAATTCGGGATACATTTCCGCTAAAACCGATTGTCAGAGCTTCGTTGCTGTTTGCCTCGCCCTTTACCTGAGCGGCAAATACAAGCATCATAACCATTCCCACCAGCATAGCCATTCCTTCCGGATTTAAAGCCACGCTGTTGCCGGCAATGGAAAATACGCCAAATTTTTTGATGAGATAATAAGCCAGCACCGTTACACCGCCGGTGAGCATACCTTTCTTAAATCCGTGCTGATAGGCCACACCCACTGCCGGAAAAACTGCAAAAGCTACGGTCACATAGCCAGATACACTTCCCAGATCACTGGTGAAGTTATAGGGCATTTTTGCAAACAGATCTACAATAAACTCCAGCCCGGCCAGAATTGCCAGTCCATATCCGGCTCCGATCACAGCGGAAAGAATCGTTCCCGCTTTGGTATCGGGACAGAAAGAACCGATCATATCTGTGGTAAGAAGCAGACAATGAATCAAAATGATACTGGCTGCGATAGATGTAGGAATGCCAAATCCGATCACAAGGCCGAAACTGATAGCAAAACTCATAGCTGCCAGCTCTTTTTTGGAAATTTCCTTATTAAAATACTGTCCCACAATGGGCCGGAATCCGTCGTTAAAAACAGCAATTCCTTTGTTCGACAGCACCGACGCCAGCGCACCGATCAGCGCAATTACAATATACTTCATAACAATCCTCCCTCTTTATCTGTAAGTGCCTTTAAAAGCAGCGGAACTACCTCTTCTTTATGCTGTGCAGTGAACCCAAAAGCTACCTTTCCTTTTTTTACCTCTTCCCGAATTTCCTCCTCGCTACAGATCTGTCCCGGCATGGACACCGTCGCACAGCTGGCTTTTCCCAAAATCGCAAGCGCCATTGCCAGGGCTCCGCCACCCCCTGTATTGCAGGCTCCCAGATAATAATCATACTGTCCGGCCTTCATACCCATGGTGGCATCCAGATCCCCTTTGACGGTAACCTCCGCCTGATCCCCCAGTTCTTTTCTGACGATCGAAGCAATATCTTCCTTGTCGATCTGTCCTCCTACTACGATTTTCATAGTCTTTCCTCCTCCTTCTTATGATAAAAGATTGCATATATGAACGGACAAAAAGTCCTGTTCCGCCTCGGGAAATGAAAGATCGGTCTCTTCCAGCAGACGGTCACGAAGGCGGACTGCCCTCTCATAAACCGGTTCTTCTCTCAGACTTTCCAGAATTTCCGGATCCATCGGATTTTCTTCTGTTCCCTCTTCTGCCCGCTTTCCCGCCATAGCCAGATGGGTAATAAACATCTCCATCTTCTCCTGCGCCGCATCCTCTGCTTCAGCAAGTACCAGCTCTGCCGCTCTCCTCGAATAATCCGCCACCTTCTTGCTGATCACGCCGCTCTGCTCCAAAATTGAAATTCTTTCTTCTAATTCCTGTCTCATAAAACTGTCCCTTTTCCTTTCAATGTACATTTTTTTGTATGTTTCATTAAAAAGAAGAGCGTTTAATACGATGGATGCATCTCTCTTCTTCTCACCTTTTCCAAAATAGTCAGCGTATACTCTCTGCGAATATTCTTTTTCAGAAATTCGATCAGTGACAGATTTCCCTTCTGCACTACGATTACTGCAGCTGAAAACTTACTGTTGTATTCGTCTTCTTCCAGAAATTCCATATGCAGGCGGTTCAGTGACTGATTCTCAATAATATCATCATAATTCCAGATCCCTGCATCAATTACCCCATCCTCAATGGCAGAAAGCGTCTGCTGGATACGAATATCTACCAGCTTTACTTTTTTTCCTTTAATCAGATTCTTGGTAATCTCACTCTGATCCAGGGAATCCCGGTCATATCCGACCCTCATACCGTCCCGGATCCCGCTCGAAAACTGCTCTCCCAGCACCAGAACGTGCTTGGAAAGAAAACTGCCCGGTCCAAAATTCATAGCAATCTCAATCTCTCTTCCCTGGGCAATGGCATATTCTGCCGCATACTGAGAACAGACTGCAAACTGATAGCTGCCCGCCTCCACCAGCTGGATCCTGCCTGCCGCCCCGCGGGCATAGGCCATATTAAACCGATAGTCCTTCAGCTGTTCATAAATAGCCGTAGCAAATCCCTCATACGTTCTGGAATACGGAAGAGGCATGATCCCCAGCATCTCTTTTACCAGCGTACAGTCCTGAAGTTTTACATAATCAATCCGTTCGATATAAGTTCCCAGATGGCCATGAGATACCAGCTGCACAGCTCCCATCTCTTTTAAATACTGAAACGCGTTCTGAACCGTTCCCCGGGAAACCCCATACTCCTTTTCATAATAAGAGATCGGAGGAATGCGGTCGCCGCAATTTCTTGAGAGCAGGCTGGAAGCCACTTTACTTATGGTAACGCCCTTTTTCTGATATAAAACCTGTCTGGCATCTGTCTGCATGGCAGCCTCCCCCCTTTCTCTCAATATACATTTTTTTATATATTTGAATCTGTCTGTATTATACAGCTGTTCTCTAATCTCTGTCAATGGCTGCGGCCCCGAAATAGTTGCCAAAAGTGATCACCTTATTTTGGTACTATTTCCGAAGCCGCCCGTTTTTTCTTTTTCCTGAATTTATATTCTGCTGATAATACCGGTAATCAGCTCTTTAAACTGCTTTGCCACCCGATCCGCAGTCTCCTGCACCTCGGCATGGTTTAATTCTTCCTTTGTCATTCCCGCCGCCAGATTGGTAATGCAGGAAATACCGCAGATTTCCATTCCCATATGGCGGGCAGCCATCGCCTCGCAGGCAGTGCTCATTCCAACTGCATCTCCGCCCCAGTTTCGGCACATGCGTATCTCAGCCGGCGTCTCGTAATTCGGCCCCGTCAGCTGGACGTAAACACCTTCCCGCAGAGGGATCCCCATTTCCTTTGCCGTATCCCGGATGATCTCCTGCATACGGAGGCTGTAAACCTGACTCATATCCGGAAATCTGGGTCCCAGTTCTTCCAGATTGGCTCCGATCAGCGGACTGGGGATCCCCGTTGTGATATGATCGGTCAGCATCATAAAGTCTCCCGCTTTAAAATCAAAATTTATTCCGCCCGCCGCATTGGTCAGAATCAGTTTCCTGGCTCCCAGCATTCCCATCAGGCGGGTGGGCAGCACTACATCCGACATGGGATAGCCCTCATAATAATGAACTCTTCCCTGCATGATCACCACGGGAACTCCTTTTACATACCCGAAAACAAATCTCCCCTTATGTCCGGCTACTGTCGATGTTGGGAATCCTTCGATCTCCGTATAACTGATCGTCTGTTCAATCTGGATCTCATCTGCATAATCGCCAAGCCCGGAACCCAGGATCAGCGCGATTTCCGGCTTAAAATCAATCTTTTCCCTTATGCTTGCCACACATGTCATTAATTTTTCGTATACCTGATTCATAAATAACCTCTTTTCTTTCTTTTCTCAGAGCAGCTCTTCCAGCATGGAACTTCCAATGGTGCCCTCCGGCATGGAAACTTTAAAATTATCCGCTACCGTTGCACCGATAGCCGCAAAGGTGGGCTGTTCTTTGATAAGACCGCCCTCTTTCATTTTCTTTCCGTAAGCAACCATGGGGACATACTCCCGGGTGTGGTCTGTTCCGGTATAGGTCGGATCATTTCCATGATCTGCAGTGAGGATCACCAGATCATCCTCTTTTAAATTTTCCAGCAGAATCCCCAGGTTCCGGTCAAATTTTTCAATCTCCTCCGCATATCCCTTCACATCTCTTCTGTGCCCCCACAGCGCATCAAAGTCTACCAGATTCGTGAAGCAAAGCCCTTTAAAATCCTTTTTGCTCAGTTCGATCGTCTGCTCCATCCCGTGAACAGAGCTGTCTGAATGGTATGCCTCCGTAATTCCTTCTCCGCAGAAAATATCATTGATCTTTCCCACGCTGATCACATCCAGCCCGGCATCTTTCAGAGCATTTAAGGCCGTTGCCCCCGTAGGTTTCAGGGCATAGTCATGCCTGTTGCTGGTTCGTTTAAATTCCCCTCTTTTCTTCCCTACATAGGGGCGGGCGATCACCCGTCCGACCCGCCATTCATCTTTCATGGTGATCTCCCGGGCGATCTGACAGCAGCGATACAGATTCTGAAGATCAAAGGTCTCCTCATTTCCGCAGATCTGAAGCACAGAATCCGCAGAGGTATAGACGATCATCGCGCCTGTGCGGATCTCTTCTTCTCCCAGTTCCTCTATAATCTCTGTTCCGCTGGCACTCTTATTTCCAATAACCTTTTTCCCGCACTGCTTTTCCAGTTCCGCAATCAGTTCCGGCGGAAAACCGTGCTCCGTAAATGTCTTAAACGGCTTCTCCGTCCGGATCCCCATGATCTCCCAGTGCCCCGTCATGGTATCTTTTCCACTGCTCGTCTCCGCCAGGCGGGTATAGCGTCCCAGAGGTTTCTCCACCCCTTTCATCTCCCCTCCGCTGTGCAGATTCAGCATCCCCAGCTTTCTCAGATTGGGGATTTCTATCCTCCCCATGCGGTCTAAAATATGCCCGAAGGTATCTGCCCCCACATCGCCGAACTGATCTGCATCCGGCAGTGCGCCGATCCCCAGAGAATCCAGCACAATCACAAAAATTCTTCCATATCTGTCCATTTTTCTTACCTCATTTCCTATTCTCTACGCCAGGTTCTCCGGTCCAAATCCCTGCGGCAGAAGTTCCTCCAGCGTAAAAATCCTATACTGTTCCGGGCCTGATGCCAGAATGATCTGAAAAGTTTTCGGATCACAGAATTCCATCATCACCTGACGGCAGACTCCGCAGGGCGCCGTATATTCTGTCACGATCCCCTCTTTTCCCCCCACAATGCAGATTGCTTCAAATTCCCGCTCTCCCTCGCTCACCGCCTTGAAAAACGCCGTGCGCTCCGCACAGTTAGAGGGCGTATAAGCCGCATTCTCGATGTTGCATCCGGTATAATATTTTCCCTTCTTCGTCCGGAGCAGGGCTCCTACCCGAAATCCGGAATAGGGCGCATAGGAAAATTTCAGCTGCTCCAGGGCAAGATTTATCATCTCTTCCACCTGTCTTTTTTCCATCCCATCCTGCCTCCCCTCTAATATCCGGAAGTCTCCTCCTGTCGGATCAGCCTGATTATACGGCTGGTTCCCAGACGATCTGCTCCCAGTTCCAGAAATTTTTCCGCATCCTCCAGGGAAGAAATCCCGCCGGCTGCCTTGATCTTCACCTTCGTTCCCACATGTGCGGCAAAAAGACGCACATCCTCAAAAGTGGCACCACCCCCGGCAAAACCGGTGGAAGTCTTAATATAATCCGCTCCGGCTGCAGTTACGATCTCACACATTTTAATCTTCTCTTCTTCTGTAAGAAGGCAGGTCTCTATAATCACCTTCAGAATTTTCTGCCCGCAGCTCCTTTTCAGCAGACGGATCTCTTCTTCGATCTGTCCATATTTTTTATCTTTCAGCCAGCCGATGTTGATCACCATATCTATCTCAGAAGCCCCGTTCGCAATAGCATCCCGGACTTCAAATTCCTTCGCCTCTGTTGTCATATATCCGTTGGGAAATCCAATCACCGTACACACCGGAATCTTCCCTTCCAGATAAGCGGCAGCCTGCTTTACGTATCCCGGCGGAATGCATACAGAAGCCGTCTCATATTCCACCGCCTCATCACAGACCTGCCTGATCTCCGCCCAGACTGCTCCGGGTGTCAGAAGCGTGTGATCCACATGCTCTAAAATTTCCTTTCTATCCATCTTTTTCTCCGCCTTTCCCTGCCTGATCCGCCCGGATCAGATTCCGGACTGCCTCCACCGCTATCCGAATCGCCCGGTCTGTATCATGTGCCACCGGATTCTCCAGTCCCAGCTTCTCTCTCTCCTGGTTTGCCACCACCAGAAAGCAGGAGCCCACTCTTACCTTAAGATAACTGGCCACCACAAAAAGCGCCGCCGACTCCATCTCAGAAGCCAGGCATCCCAGGCGTTTCCACGCCTCCCATTTATTCATCAGTTCATAGCTGACCGGTTTGATCTCCGGCTCATGCTGTCCGTAAAAAGAATCCTTGCACTGAACCACCCCGGTATGAAAAGGATAACCTTTCTTTCCCGCTGCCTCCACAAGCGCATTCGTCACCGCCAGATCAGCTACTGCGGGAAATTCCAGCGGCGCATACTCCCGGCTGGTTCCTTCCATGCGGACTGCCCCGGTGGCAATCACAATATCACCGCTCTTCACCTCCGGCTGTATGCCGCCGCAGGTTCCAATGCGGACGAAGGTATCTGCCCCGCAGCGATACAGTTCTTCCATCGCGATCGATGCAGAAGGTCCCCCGATCCCGGTGGACGTCACACTGACCCTGATTCCGTCCAGCGTTCCCGTATAAGTAATATATTCTCTGTTATCTGCGATCTGCACCGGATGATCCAGATACTGTGCAATCTTCTCACACCGTTTGGGATCTCCCGGCAAAATAACATAACGGCCCACTTCTCCTTCTGCCACCTGAATATGGTACTGCCTGTCTGCATCTTCCGAATAATTTTTCATGTCCAGTCTCCTTTCTGCCAGCACGGGGTGCGGCATTTTCTTCCCCGAAACACACCTTCTCTGTGAAACAAAAAAGGAGTCACTTTTTCTATCGGTGGCCCCCTTTTCTAATTGATGATTTAATTATAGCACAGTCTCTTTCTTTTGTCAGTTTTTCCAGATATTTTCTTTCTATTCTCAATGCCGTCCATATCTTTTTTTATAGTTTCCGACCGCATACAAAAGAATCAGAACGGGAACCAGAAATCCGATCCCATTCAGCAGTATCACTCCCACATACAGCCCCAGAACCGTAAGGGCCGCCCATTTCACAATATAGAGGATCCGCTCCTCCAGATTCTCCCCTTTCCGCCGCTGGGTTCTTGTGTAATGCGAAACCCGATACCGCATCACCGCATAATAAACCGTTCCTCCTGCCAGCAGCAGCACAGCTGCCACGTTACCGAAAAACATCCACACAAGGCCGGCTGCCGCCAGAAGGGGAATAAAAAATTTGAGCAGATTGAAAATAGCCTGTACAGCCTGATAGTCCCCTCCTACATCCGCTTCCGCACTGTCCCTGGGAAGGTATACCCCGCCTTTCTCATAGAGCAGTTCCAGATCTATCAGTTTTTCGATCAGACTGTTTGTAATATTATTGCTGTATTTTGATCTGCCATCATAAATGCTGACATACCGGACCATCTTTCCATCTCTGTCAGGCCCCGGCTCATAATCGCTCTCCTTAAAACAGAGCTGGTCTGCTTCGCCTTTAAAGGAATCACATTTTCGCAGACAACCCAGAATATTTTCCTGCAGCTTCCAAAACGGCTGCTTCAGTTCAAAATATCCCCCGCTTCTCTCCAGATCCCAGATCGTCCAGTCTTTCGCCTGTTTCCCGCTGCAAAAAAGCAGATCGCCGCTTTCCGCTATCTTCAACCGGTTCTCCCGCATAAGCGCGTCCGTCAGAGAAGCAGTTATATTGCGTCCCTGGTACAGGATAACACAGGCCCGGGGATCTACATTCATCCCTACTTTCCGGGCATTCATCACAAGGATATCCCCATCGACAAGTTCCCGCAGCTGATCTCTGATATAAGTTTTATTCCCAAAACAGTATCCGCCCTCCGGCATCTGTTCCAGATCTCCACAATCAAACATTTTTTCTGCCTCTCCATACCGTAGATTTTCCGTCCTTAGATATTGTATCAAAAATCCAGAATATGGCAAGCAGAAAAAGCTTATTTATATTGCCGTGTCAGCCTGTCTATCTCATCTTTCATCTGCTCAGTCACACTTTCCGGTGAGAGAATCTTTACCTCTTCTCCCAAAGAAACAATCCATCCCAGAAACTGTCTGCTGACATGCACATTTACCCGCACCGTAAAATGCTCCGCATCAGATGGAATCATAATAATATCCTTGCCAAAGCGGTCAATCATAACGCCTGCCAGTCTGTTATGCACGGACAATTTTACCGATTCTTCCTTCCCCCCGAACATACCGAAACTCTTTTTTGCATAATCCGCCATGTCCAGCCTGCTGAAATGCTCTTTCCCCTCGCGGGCTTCCCCTGAAAGTTCCACGTGCAGCATTTTATCAACCCTGTAGTGCTTAATCTTCCCCGCTTCTGAGTCGAATCCTACCAGATAATAATTCTCATCATCCCAGGACACCCCCCAGGGGCTGATATGATACCATCCCCCTCCATGCCGCAGCTCCTGTTCCTTCTTTACATTCCACTGGTAATACTGAAAACGGATCTTCCTGTTTCCGGAAATGGCCGCGTGAATAACATCCACGGTATAGTAAATGCTTTCATTCATGGTTTTGATCCGCCCGGAAACAAAAACCTGTCTCTGCAATTTCTGCGCCTCGTATTTACTGACCTGCTTTTCCAGTTTCCGGATCAGAACATTGGACTTCTTCTCTGTAATAAATTTAGAAGACTGAATCGCATCCACCAGCAGTTTCAGTTCCGGAAGCTCAAACGGACGGCCAACCACATGATAGCCATACCGGTTCCCCTCCTTTTTTCCCTCTACCTCCAGCCCCAGAATTTCCAAATCCCGCAGATCTGCATAAACACTTTTCCGATCCGGCGTAATCTCATATTTCTCCAGTTCAGCTATGATCTCCGGCATCGTAAGAAAATGATCCTCATCCGTATTTTCGAGCATAATCTGTCCGAGTCTGTATAATTTAAACTTCTGATTCGCTCCCTTCGGCATAACTTTCTTCCCCCTTCTGTGCCCTGTTTTCTATAAGACTTTTCCTGCAAACCCGGCACAATACGCCCGCTTCTGTCACCATGACCACCTTTGCAGACGCCGTTTTTTCTATCTTATCATATAACCGCCCTGCACTCATGCTCTCTCCCAGTACCGTATACGGACTGTTGGCCACATAGCCGATCTTCCCCAGACCTTCCGCTTTCACCTGGATCGCCTCACTGTCATATGCATTATCCGGCTCCTTTTCCAGACGGATCTTCATCCCCTTCTCCCGAAAATCAGATCCATAATAATGCTTCGTCCCTGTTAAGGTAAAATATCTCTTTGACATTTCTGCTCCTCCTCGCCTTTGCTGTATTTTGATTTTTTTTGATAGTTCTATCATACAGCGGCAGGTGGGGTATAAAATGCCCAGTTACTTGTCCCGCTCACGCTTTTTTATAACTAAGTTGAAACTGCTGTCATAGTACATGCCAAGCTCTCTGCACATTCTGTCGTTCACCTCATCCAGGGATTTCTTATATTCTGCATACTTCGGAGAGAGAACCGTCAGATTTGGAAGAAAAATATCATTATATCCCTTATCCCGAAATTCTTTCTGCATTTTCCGCTGTGCAATAAAGGCCGGATGGTATTTCATTATGCCAGTTTTCATTTTAGCACCTTTCCATACCGCCTCTTTCAATTTTTCGTATTCACTTTCACTCATATCACGATAACGGGCTATCATCTCATCTGCAGTTCTTTTTTCCCGCATAATCCCGCCTGCTATCTTTACACCCAGCCTCATAATAAAAGGAACTTTCAATGTAGTTTCATCACAATATTCCAATATATTTCGCAGAGCCTGCTTCTGTTCCGGAGTTCTTAACCTTACATTGAGAAATGGCTTAAAATGACTTTTTAAATAATAGCCCCATTCTTTTCCCGGCAGCAAAGACTCAATCGCATTTTCAACCGTCTGGTAATCCAGCCGCTCATTTGCCTGATCCGCGTTACCATTCTCTATAAACTGTTTCAAGGCTTCCAGTTCTGACTCCTGTAAAACTTTTTCCTGCATTTTTTCTTGATAAATGCGGAGAAGGATCCCTTTATCGTCACTTTCCAAAAGACTCTGAATATCTTTAATGCCAATGCCGAGCTTCCTGTATACAGAAATTTTCTTTAATGTTTCCACATCCTGTACCGAGTCTGTCTCTTATACACATCTCCGAGCCCACGAGACCGTACTAGATCTCGTA
>URYM01000007.1 GCA_900552095.1 uncultured Blautia sp.
CGCCCTGCCGCAGCATGGAATCCAGGTAGGCACAGACGCTTCCCTTGCCATTCGTCCCCGCCACATGGATCACCTGGAAGGATTCCTGGGGATCTCCCAGACGCGCCAGCAGTTCTTTCGTATGTTCCAGCGGATGCTTTCTTGTAAATCCCGGAATTGTCTCTATGTAATCCACTGCCTGTGTGTAATTCAAACTAATCACCGCTTTATCTTTTTTCTTGCACCGCCGCAGATTGCGGCTTCTCTTACATTATAATATAGTAACACCACTTGTCCAGACCCAAACGTACATTTTTATCTTACTTTTTCTGTAACTCCCGGCAAAAATCCGGCAAAACCAAACGGCATTCCCAATTTTTCTATCTTCCCGGACAGATCATCCGCCTCAAAAAGACAATCGCACAATGCGTCCCTTTCGTTCTGCACTGCGCGATCTCTCTGTCTTTTACTGAATATTCGTTCCCTCTGTTTCAGCCGGCAGGGAAGGATCTGCTCCCTCCGTTTCGTCCGGCAGGGAAGGATCCGCTCCCTCCGGAACAACGGCCGGCGCATGATACACCTGAGTCAGCGTCCTGCTCAAAACCCGGTGCGTGGAACTGTTGCTCTGCTGAGCCACACAGATCTCATCCCCTTCTTCCAGCGTAAGATTATTGACCAGAAGCGTAGTGGGACTAATCAGTGTGGTATCCGCCAGTTCCCCGTTTACCTCAAGATAACTGGAAGCGGTAAAGTTTTCTCCCGTCACATACCAGGTTCCGGGCTGCACCTCCTGCAGGCCGTCGAAGAACACCGGCACTGTTCCCAGCTGCATGTCGGTTGCTATGTAGGGATTATCCCCCCCGAAGACGTAACGCTCTCCGTAGAGCATGTCATACTGCAGGGCTTCCAGATCCACCTGATAATTTCTCGTCTTCCGGCGGGTCTGATGATAATTAAAAATCTGTCCCTCGTGAATATCAAGCCGGTTCATCACCTCAGCTGCCATCTGATAAGCGGAGAGATTCTCCACTCTGCGCTCCAGGCCGATGTTATCCCAGATCACATACTGAGTCTGGAAGAGATAACGGTTCTCCACATCCTTTACTTCCAACCCCATGGTAGGCAGATGATCGCCGTACATTACCAGCACCGTCGGTTCATCATATTCAGCCAGCGTATCCACCAGTTCCTGTACAAACTGATCCATCTCATAGATCTGATTTACATAATACTCCCAGGAATAATTATTTTTCTCCCTGTTTTCCGCCCCCGTCACCGTGATCTTGGGATCTGTCAGCAGCGGTTCCGTAGAATAGTCGCCGTGTCCCTGGACAGAAATCGTATAGACGTAATCCGGTCCCTCTGTAGTCTCAAGACATTTCATGATCTCGTCCGTCAAAATATGATCCTTCACCCAGCCCTGAGCTGTCGTGTCACTGATATCCGGCATATACTCTTCCGAGGTGAAGGTGTCAAATCCCAGTCTGGAGAAAACTGTCTTTCTGGAATAGAAATTCGCCTCATTATTATGAATCGCATGGGAGGAATATCCCAGCTTCTTCAGTACATAGGGAACGCTTTCACAAGTCTCCTCCTGCAGAATCGACTTGTAAGGATATTCCCCGGGACCAAAATAGTGCATGCTCATGCCTGTGATGCTCTCGAATTCCGTGTTGGCCGTACCGGCGCCCACAGAGGGAACCCGGTAATATCCGGAAGAATACTCTTCCATCAGCTTTCTAAAATTCGGCATAGGATCCTCGGACACTTCCAAAAAGTTTACCAGCGTAGGGTCAAAGAAGGATTCCAGCTGCAGGAAAATGATGTTTGTTTTCTGCTCTGTATCTGTCTCCTTGATCTCTCCCTCGCTCCTGATGATCTCGTCCATCAGCTCTTCTGAATACCCGTTTGGCTGCCCGATCCCGGTGTTGAAAAAGGTGGTGGCCAGACAGTAGGGATAGCCGTAATCCTCATAGGCAAAAGCGATATTTCCAAAATAACTGGAGAGCACTCTCTTTTGAAGTGCCAGGTTGGTTGTCCCCCAGAAAGCCAGCCCGATCACCGCAACCAGGGCAATATTGAGCGGATAGCAAAGCCTTCCCTTATACCGGGGCGATTTGAAAAACATCCACACCAGAACGGCCGCCGCGATGAGAAAGAGTATAATAACAACGACAACCATCACCGGCGACAGATACTTATTCAGGATCCGTAAGGCATCACTGATCAGCTTCAGATCCGGCCCTGTAAAGGGCGTCACCCGGCTGGCCAGCAGAACGCCGTTGACACAGCCCAGGGTAAACCATACCAGGGTGAACAGGGTACGCAGAAAAATCCTCCTGCGCACCAGATACGCCAGCGTAAAGGGCAGAAAAACAAGAAAGGTGTTGTAAAGAAATACCCATGGCCGACTGGTCATGTAGTCCCACGCCTCAAAAAGAGAGTGGCGTGAGATTGCCTCCATCACAAGATACAAAACTGCGCACCCCAGAAACTGCAGGGGTATGGATAAACGGTTGCAAATAAGAACTACTTTCTCCCGGTTGATATTCTTCCAGTCAATTCCCTTCCATTGTATTTTTTTCATTTATACCAGCTGCTCCAATCTGTTCTTCACCTGTTCCATCATCTGTGTATAATTTTCCAGCTTCTCTCTTTCTTCCTGGATCTTGCTCTCGGGCGCCTTGCTGATAAAACGCTCATTGGAAAGCATTCCCTCAGCTCTGGCGATCTCTTTTGTGAGACGCTCCTCCTCCTTTTTCAGGCGGGCAATCTCTTTTTCCACATCTACCAGTTCTGCAAACGGCATATAGATCACAGCCTGCGGAAGCACTGCGGAGACGGCGTCCCCGGCAATTCCCGTCTTATCCGCCTGAACGATCACTTCGCTCGCATAACCCAGCGTGCCAAAGAAAACTTTTCCATTTTCAAAGACACTGCGGACCTCCTCTTTTTCTGACACTACATAAACCGTTGCCTTCTTACTTGGCGGAACGTTCATGCCGGTGCGGACGGTACGGATCGCGCGCACAGCTTCCTTCATCATCTCCACTGCCTGCTCGTCTTCCGCAAAATCCCACTCCGCTCTGTACTCCGGCCAGGAGGAAATCATGATGGACTCTTCCTGCGGATTTAAAGTGCAGTAGATCTCTTCCGTGATAAAAGGCATATAGGGGTGCAGAAGCTTTAAGGCCTGTCCCAGTACCGTTTTTAATGTCCAGAGAGCCGCTGCCTTGGTGGTGTCCTCTTCGCTGTAAAGACGGGGTTTCACCATCTCGATATACCAGTCGCAGAATTCTTCCCAGATAAAATCATAGATCTTCTGCACGGCAATACCCAGCTCAAACTTCTCCATATTATCTGTCACATCACGGATCACACCGTTGACTCTGGACAGGATCCACTTGTCAGCGCTGGTCAGCTGCTCGTTTGGCATCTCTTCGGGAACATCCGCTTTCTCCAGATTCATCATAATGAAACGGGAAGCATTCCACACCTTATTGGCAAAGTTTCTGCTGGCTTCCACACGCTCCCAGTAGAAACGCATATCATTTCCCGGAGCATTTCCTGTCATCAGGGTAAGACGCAGTGCATCCGCACCGTACTTGTCAATCACCTCCAGGGGATCAATTCCATTGCCCAGAGACTTGCTCATCTTTCTTCCCTGGCTGTCCCGCACCAGACCGTGGATCAGCACATGCTGAAAGGGAGATTTTCCGGTCTGCTCCAGGGCGGAGAATACCATCCGGATCACCCAGAAGAAAATAATGTCATATCCGGTCACCAGAACGCTGGTGGGGTAGAAATACTCCAGTTCCGGCGTCTGATCCGGCCATCCCAGAGTGGAGAAAGGCCACAGGGCAGAAGAAAACCAGGTATCCAGTGTATCCTCATCCTGAGTCAGATGGGTACAGCCGCACTTGGGACATTTTTCCGGCGCACCGCCTCTTTGTACAACTACCTCTCCGCACGCGTCGCAGTACCAGGCAGGAATCCTGTGTCCCCACCATAACTGCCGGGAAATGCACCAGTCGCGGATATTTTCCAGCCAGTGGATATAGGTCTTGTCAAACCGCTCCGGAACAAAGGTCAGATCCTCTGTCTTGATCAGTTCCAGCGCCGCCTCTCCCATCTCTTTCATCCGCACAAACCACTGCGGTTTGACCATGGGCTCTACCGTAGTGCCGCAGCGGTCGTGGGTTCCCACATTGTGAGAATGGGGAACTACCTTCACCAGAAGCCCCAGATCCTCCAGATCTTTTACGATAGCCTTTCTGGCCTCGTAGCGGTCCATCCCGGCATATTTCCCACCCAGCTCATTGATGGTGGCGTCATCATTCATTATCGTAATCTCCGGCAGATTGTGACGTTTTCCCACCTCAAAATCATTGGGGTCGTGAGCCGGGGTGATCTTTACGCAGCCAGTTCCAAACTCTTTGTCCACATAAGAGTCCGCCACAACGGGGATCTGGCGTCCTGTCAGAGGAAGCTCCAGCATTTTCCCCACCAGATCCTGGTAGCGCTCATCTTCCGGATTGACTGCCACAGCCGTATCTCCCAGCAGCGTCTCGGGGCGGGTGGTGGCGATCTCTACAAAACGCCCTTCCTCTCCCACGATGGGATAATTGATATGCCAGAAGAATCCGTCCTGATCTTCGTGCTCCACCTCCGCATCCGAAATAGAAGTCTGGCACACCGGACACCAGTTAATGATCCGGGATCCTTTATAAATATATCCTTTCTCATAGAGGCGGACAAATACTTCCTCTACCGCTTTGGAACAGCCCTCATCCATGGTGAAGCGCTCCCGCTCCCAGTCTGCGGAAGCTCCCATCTTGTGAAGCTGATTGATGATTTTTCCGCCGTACTCTTCCTTCCAGGCCCAGGCGTGCTTTAAAAATTCCTCTCTTCCGATCTCATCTTTGTCAATTCCCTCTTTTTTCAGCTTCTCGATCACCTTCACCTCTGTAGCGATCGCCGCATGATCCGTTCCGGGCTGCCACAGCGCCTCATATCCCTGCATTCTTTTAAAACGGATCAGGATATCCTGCATGGTTCCGTCCAGCGCATGTCCCATATGAAGCTGTCCGGTCACATTTGGCGGGGGCATTACAATGGTAAACGGCTTCTTATCCGGATTTACCTCAGCGTGAAAATAATTCTTATCCAGCCATTTCTGATACAGACGATCCTCAATTCCCTTGGGATCGTAAGTTTTTGCCAATTCCTTACTCATGATTTCTCTCCTCACTAATCTGGTATGTTTTTATTTCCCAGGGCACTCTTTCCCATCAAAATAAAAAATCCGCCCTCTGCACTCACAAAGGACGGATATTCCGCGGTACCACCTTACTTCCGCAGCGTCTCCCGCCGCGGCTCTTCTATCCTGTAACGGGGATCAGCCGTGGGAACCTACGCAGACCTTCCTTGTGTTTCCACTCACAGTTCGATCTTTCAGCCCCCCGGTTCAAAAGCTACCTTCCGCAGCAGCTCTCCCGAAAAGTCTTTCAGCCCTGGGACTTTTCTCTCTGACGGCGCTGTTTCTGCGTACTCCTCTTTCTCAAAACCTTTTCATTACGGTTTATAATAACGGCCAGCCGCCGGTTTGTCAAGTACGCAGGCTCTGAAAAAAGCTTCCGCAGACAAAATTTTTCATCTCTTCACAGCTTAAATTCCCCTGCAGCATCTCCTGGCCCATATACATGGAAAACATGCCCAGGTGTCCGATCAGAGCCACAGCCAGCCATTCGTCCGGCTGCTCCTGTTCAAAAATGCCTTCTTCTTTTCCCTCCCGGATAAAATTCCGTATCTGCTCGTAAAACACCTCCGGCCCCGGCATATAACGGCTCATCTCCTCCTTCACCGCCGGAGGAATCCGATCCGTCCCCTGGGTCGCCTGCATCAGACGCGTAAATGACTTCTCCTCCCTGCAGTGTTCTTCGATAAAATCCAGGATCGTGCGGAACTTCTCCCGAAATCCCTTCTTTTTCCTCATTGCGCTCTCCAGTCTGTGAAAACTGAGAGCCATATCGTAAAGAATTGCTTTGGCCAGGATCTCTTCCTTGCTCTTAAAATACTCGTATGTGGTTCCTTTTCCGATTCCGGCCTCCCCGGCGATCTCAGACACCGTCAGCTGACTCAGCTCTTTTCCCCCGTCGATCAGCCGGATCACAGCCTGAAAGATCTGCTCCTCCTTCTGTGAAATCGAAACGCCGCACTTATTCCTCTCCATCTTCTTCTCCTTCCAGAAACTTCTTATAATTCTTCCTGTTAAGCAGATCATAGACGCAGGGAATCACGAACAGAGTCAGGAAGGTTCCGTACAACAGTCCTCCAATGGTAACCACCGCCATCGGCTGTACCATCTCAGAGCCCATTCCCACACCTGCGCTCATAGTAGAAAGTCCCAGGATCGTTGTCAGCGCAGTCATTAAAATGGGACGCATACGGGTTTTCCCCGCCTCAATGATGGCCGCCCGCTTCTCCATGCCTTCTTCCCGCAGCTGATTTATGTAATCCACCAGTACAATTCCATTATTTACAATAATACCGGAAAGCATCACGAAGCCCACCATAGCGATGATGCTCACTTCCTGACCGGCAATGATAAGTCCCAGAAATCCTCCTGTAAAAGCCAGCGGCAGAGTAAACATGACAATGAAGGGAGACAAAAGGGACTGGAACTGGGCAACCATGATCAGGTAAATGAACACAACGGCAAGCCCCAGCATTTTCATCAGTTCTGTCATCGCCTCGCTGATCGTGGCATCCTCGCCTGCCATTTCGATCGAATACCCCTCCGGAAGTTCGTACCCTTCCAGAGCCTTTTCTACCTTCTCTCCCACCAGGCCCACATTGTAACCGTCCTGGATCGCAGCTGTAACATTGATATAACGGCTCTGCCCTTTTCTCTGAATGGAGCTTAAGCCTTCCGCGTCTTCAAAGTTTACCAGTTCCTCCACCGGTATTTCCTCTTTCTCCCCCGCCGCATTCGTGGCGGTGATGGTAAGTCCGCGGATATCTTCCCGGGTATAGTCTTCCTGTTCCTCATCTATGACCACCACCGGATAGTCCCTGCTCTCTGTAGAAAGGGTGGTCGCCGTTTTGCCCGACGCCATTGCCGCTGCAATCTGCTGATAAACCTGAGCCACCGTCAGATTGTGTTCCGAGGCCTTTGCCTTATCCACCACCAGGCGGAGTTCTCCGGTCGTCTTCTGCATTCCGTCAGACACCTCTTTTGTTCCTTCCACCTGCTCCACCAGATCTGCCACTTCCCCGGCGATCTTCTGAAGCGTATCCATTTCCTTTCCTTTAATCTGAATGGAAAGGCCGCTGCCGCCCAGGGCTGACATATCCATACTGGAATTTGCTACCTGAATTTCACAGTCCAGACCTTCCGCCCCGGCCAGAATCTCCTGCGTCAGCTCTTCGTTGGTCAGTTCCCTCTTCTCCTCCAGAAGCACATACATGGAAACGGACTCTCCATTTCCTCCTGCTCCCGTCAGGCTGCTGCTTCCCGTCATGGCACCCACATCTGTCACATCGGGAATCTCACGGATCCGGCTCATAAGAAGATCTGCCGTCTCACCTGCCTCCTTCACAGAAGTTCCCTCCGGCATCTGCAGCGTCACGCTGGTCTGGGTACTCTCCATCTCCGGCATGAAGGCCATTCCTTTGGAAAGTGCCGCCGCCACAGAAAATACCAAAAGCAGCACCGCTCCGATCAGCACCACCGGTTTCATCCGAAGCACCCGCTCCATCACCTTTCCATAAAACGCCGTAACCCGATCCAGGAAGACATGCTTCTTCTGCATCGGTTTTCTCATCAGACCAGAAGAAAGCATAGGCACTACCGTCAGAGCCACCGCCAGAGAGGCCAGAAGCGAGTAGGCAATCGTCAGCCCCATGTCCACAAAGAGCTGACGGGTAATTCCTTTCGTAAATACAATAGGAAGAAATACACACACCGTAGTCAGCGTAGAAGAGGTAATTGCCCCCGCCATCTGCCGTGCCCCATCAATGCAGGCCTTCTTCACCGGAACCTTCAGCCCCCGGAGACGATAGATATTTTCGATTACTACAATAGAGTTATCCACCAGCATTCCCACGCCCAGCGCCAGTCCGGACAGGGAAATGATATTCAGGGTAACCCCCGAAAAATACATCAGTACAATGGCCGCCACCACGCTGATCGGAATAGAACAGGCCACGATAAAGGTGGGGCGCAGATCCTTGAGAAACAGGATCAGGATCAAAATCGCAAGCACCGCCCCGTAAACCAGATTCTCCAGGACCGAATCTACCACCAGGTCTATGTAAATCCCCTGATCCATCAGCATGGTCACATGCAGATCGGGATCTTTCTCTGAAACTTCTGAAAAATATTCTTTCAGACGGTCCGATACTTCACCGGTGGCATAACCGGTCTGCTTCTGAATGGTGAGCAGCACACCGGGATTGCCGTTGATCCGGGCATAAACCTCATCGGAATTATCTGTCACTGCCACATCTGCCACATCTGAGAGCCGGATGGGGTCGAGACCCTCGATTCCCATATCAAAGAGTACCAGATCTTCCATCCCCCCTGTGCTGGTAAACTTGTCTCCCACCCGCACCAGATACTGGATCCCTTCTTCCGTCACATATCCTGCCGGCATGGAGAAATTCTGCGCTGTCAGAATCTGGGTGATCATGGACGGGGTGATCTTATCTCCCAGATCTGCCCCCGAGAGCGCAGCTTCTTTCTGTTCATCCAGTGTTTTCTGTCCCTCTTCCAGCTGAGCAAGCCCGCTCTCGATCCCCTGGCTTCCCGTCTCCAGCTTGATCTCTGCCGTGGCCATCTGGATGGACGCTGTAATCTCCTGGGAATTCAGCTGGCTTAAAGCCTGCTGCAGCGTGATCTTTCCTGCCTGGATCTGCTGTTTTGCCGCCGCAAGCTGGTCTCTTGCTTCTGTCAGCTGAGTTTTTCCGGCCTCCAGCTGTTCCCGCCCCGAAGCAATCTGTGCCAGACCGTCCGAAACTTCCTGCTGATATTTTGAAAAATGTTCCTCCAGATCAGAAATCCCTTCCAGTGCAGTTCGGGTAGCTACCAGAGCCGCCTTGTTTTCCGCCGTCTTTGCCGCAAGCGCCTTCTGGCTGATCTCCGTGATTCCCGCAGCCGCAAAGGATTCTTTCAGCCCCTCTACTGCCTGGCTCTGCTGATCCAGAGACGGCTGAAGCTGCGCTTTCTGCTCCCCTGCGCTCTGCAGCTTTTCCCTGATTTCTTCTCTCTGCTCTTCTGTCAGTCCGGGATCCTTCAGCTGCTCTTCCAGCATCCGGATTTCTTCTGTCAGCTGTTCCATCTGCCCGCTTAACTCTGCAAGCTTCTGCTCTGCCTCCGTGTAAACTGCCACCGCCCCGGTATCTGCAAGAGATTTCAGCCGTGCTTCCTGAGCCAGCTGCTCCTGTTCCTTTGCCTGCAGCTCCGCCTTCGTCTGCGGAAGTGTATCCAGGGCTTCCTGCAGCTTTTTCAGTTCGGCTTCCTTCTCATCTAACTCTTTTTCCGAATCCTGGAGCAGATCCAGTTTCTCCTCGATGAGTTCCAGATTCCTGTCAATGTCCGCCTCGCTCTGCAGCATCTCCATCTGCTTGTCCCCAAGCTGATCTTTCGCCTGGCTCAGCTGGCCATTCATCTGGGCTTTGCCGCTCTCCAGCTGGGCCTTTCCATTTTCCAGCTCAGACCTGGCCGCATCCAGTTCTTCCTGTGCCTCGTCAAATTTTCCATTTAACGCATCCTGAATTTTCTGATTCATCTGGTCGATCTTTTCCTGGCGCAGAATAACCTGAACCAACTGCTCTACTTCTCCGGAAGCGCTGGCGGAGGCAACGCCTTCCAGACTCTCCACCCCGGATAGAATTTCTTTTTCTACCAGATCTGTGATCTGCACATCGGTAAGACCATCTTTCTCCACCGCCGCCACCATCACCGGCATCATATCCGGGTTGATCTTCATAATGACAGGGTTTGCCACCTCATCCGGCCATGTGCCCCCGATCTGATCCAGTTTCTCCCGCATTTCCAGCGTCACCGAATCCATGTTGGCGCTCTGCCCGAACTGGAGAACCACCATGGACATATTTTCACTGGAAACTGACTGAATTTCCTCAATGTTGCTTACTGTGGCCATGGCCTCTTCCACCGGCCTGCTGACCTGTTCCTCCACCTCAGAAGGACTTGCCCCCGCATAGGTGGTCATCACTACCGCATAGGGAAAGTTGATGTCCGGAAAGAGATCTGCGGTCATGTTTCCAAAAGAGACAAACCCCAGAATCAGTACCAGAACAACAGCCACCACCACAGTATACGGCTTTTTCACACTGAATTTTGATAACATACTCTTCCTCCTGTTCCGACCGACCGGTCGGTTCTGGATTCAGTATACACGTCGAAAAAGCGCAAGTCAATAAAAAAAGAACAGCTGCATCGCTACAACTGTTCCTGTTTCTGAAACACTTTTTTTAAAGGAGGCAGGATCCTCCCTGCCGCCAGACCGATCAGAAGTCCTGTCACCACACCGCCTGCCAGCAGAGGGGGGAGGTAATAGATCACCTGAAAGTTTTCTACCACCAGAGCCGCCGCCAGAAGCTGTCCCACGTTGTGCATGGCGCCTCCCAGAACACTTACGCCCACAACGGAAAATCCTTTTCTTCCCGCAAGAAGCGCCATGGCTCCAAAACTCAGCATTCCTCCCGCCAGACTGTACATCATAGCGGACATATTTCCGAACGTAATTGATATCAGCAGGATACGAAGAAGAGAAATCATAAAAGCCTGTCCTGCTCCCATCAGATACAGAGCCGTCACCACCGCCAGATTCGCCAGCCCCAGTTTCATGCCGGGAACTCCGAAATTGAAGGGGATCAAGGTCTCTACATAGGAAAAGATCATTGCCAGAGCCACCAGCATCCCCGACTCAGCTACTTTTTTTGCCATATGCTATTCCTCCACGGAAATCACGATCCGGTGCGGAAGGCAGACGATAGGATCCCCCGCTTGGGAGATCGGCGCATGCCGGACACAGTACTGATCCGGGCAGTCCGCCTCCTTCATCCGCACCTGACCATCTTCGATCACCATGCGGTTGTGCCCCTGCGTGCCCTCAATCTCAAGTTCTCTCTCCTGAGCCAGCGAATATCTCCCGATCTCTCTGCCATCCACAGTCACCACCGCAGCAGCGCCGCCTTTTTTCCCGAAAAGAGAAAATCCCATCCAGAGAATTCCGGCCGTCAGCAGAATCCCCAGCACTAGAAACCAGTCTTTTCTTTTACCCATGTATTATTCTTTCCATTCCACGAAATGATAACTGTCCAGAACCTGAAAAAACTTGGCCAGACGAGGATACAGCGGCTGAGCCTTCTCCCCAAACCGCTGTTCTACCTCCGGCCCCAGCTGGATGATGTCTTTCTCACCATCGATCAGGGGCCACACAAAACTTCCGACCTCATCCAGGTGTATATGCGTTATCTTGGGTTTGTGCAGAAGTTTCTGCGCTACCCGGTTAAACACACCTTTGTTTTCTATATCCAGAGTGACAATTCCCTTCTCATCCGCAGACCATTTGATATGCTCTGGTCTTTTGGGAATCCGCTCCAGATAATTTTCCGAAGTCTTTTGTTTTTTCTTTTTCATTTTTTATTTTTTGCGCTTTCTCCACAGTGTGAATTTCAGCAGGAAGAGAATGATCACCGCAAATACTACAAGACTTCCGATATTTGCAACAATCGTCGGCAGCGCCAGTTTTCCGGACAGGTCAATCACACCGCTTAAGGTATTTGCGCCAACCGGAATCAGAGCGAAGACAGCCAGCAGGATTCCCACCAGACCTTCACCGGCAATCATACCGGAGCAGTACAGCACACCGTCGTTGATGATCGCTTCTTTCTCTTTCTTCTCTTTGTTTTTCATCTTGTCAAAGGCAAGACGGATCAGACCGCCTACCATGATACATGCATTCAGCTGTACCGGCAGATAAACACCGATTGCGAAAGGCAGAACCGGAATGCCTACCACCTGAGCGGCAACGGCCAGGAATACACCGATAAATACCAGCCCCCAGGGCAGGTTGCTGTCCATAACGCCCTCAATGATCATCTTCATCAGCATTGCCTGCGGTGCACCCAGCTCCTCGCTTCCGAAGCCGTAAGCCGCGTTCAGCAGGAAGAGGACGCCTCCGATGGCAAATGCAGCTGCAATCACACCGATCAGCTCACCGATCTGCTGTTTCTTCGGGGTTGCTCCCAGCAGATAACCGGTCTTTAAATCCTGAGAAGTATCACCGGCAATCGCAGCTACGATACAGATAATGGAACCGATTGCGATCGCACTCTGCATACCGTGTGCTCCCACATCTCCCGTAATCTTCAGGATGATAGTGGCAAAAAGCAGGGTAGCGATAGCCATACCGGATACCGGGTTGTTGCTGCTTCCTACCAGACCTACCATTCTGGAAGAAACAGTAGCAAAGAAGAAACCAAAGATCACTACAATAATAGCGCCTACCAGACTTACCGGGATTGCCGGTACCAGCCAGATCACCAGTGTCAGAACCAGGATTGCGATCAGGATCAGTTTCATGTTCAGATCCTGGGCAGTACGGCTGTTGTCTGTGGACTTTCCACCTCTCATACTCTTAACTGCATCGCGGAAGGTACGAACAATCAGCGGCAGAGAACGAACCAGGCTGATCAGTCCTCCGGCTGCCAGGGCACCTGCGCCGATATAACGCACATAGCTTCCCCAGATTCCGCTGGCTCCGCCGTCTGCAAACATCTGGCTGATGGGTACCGTTCCCGGATACATGGTGGTATCACCGCCGAAAAGGACAATGGCGGGAATCAGAACCAGCCAGCTCACCAGACCACCGGCAAACATATAAGAAGCAATCCTCGGTCCGCAGATATAACCAACACTCATTACAGCCGGATAGATCTGTGTTCCGATCTCTCCTGCAAATCCCTTTACGCGGAGGGATACCTCACTGGGAACAACCTTCAGACCATCAATAATAAATTTAAGCGCTGCTGCAATTCCCATGCCGGCAAATACGGTAGAAGCGTTTGCTCCGCCTTCCTCGCCAGCCAGAAGAACTTCCGCACAGGCCGTTCCCTCGGGATAGGGCAGGGTTCCGTGTTCTTTTACGATCAGGGCATTTCTTAAGGGCACCATGAAAAGTACGCCCAGAGAACCTCCCAGTAAAGCGATCAGAGTGATCTCGATCAGATTCGGGTTGTCCATCTTACCCTCTTTTGCCCACAGGAACAGGGCAGGCAGGGTAAAGATTGCTCCGGCAGCCAGAGACTCTCCGGCAGATCCGATCGTCTGTACAATGTTGCTCTCCAGAATGGAGTTTTTCCGCATAATCACACGGATCACACCCATGGCCAGAACGGCCGCCGGGATAGATGCGGAGACAGTCATACCTACGCGAAGACCCAGGTACGCGTTTGCTGCGCCGAACACTACCGCCAGGATAATACCCATTACAATCGAAGTCACTGTAAACTCAGGGGTAATCTTGTCAGCCGGTACGTAAGGCTTGAACTCTTTTTGATTACTCATCTTCTTTCCCTCTCTATTATTATTTTACAAAGACTTTACCATTATAGCAAACTTCGACACTCTACGCAAGTAAAGTAACAAAGTTTTTCACCAAAAATCAGCCACTTCCGCAAAAAAAGGAAGGAAGCATGTCCAGGGCCACGCTTCCTTCCTTTTTTCACCGGAGAGACAGGATTCTCACCTGCCGTTTAATCATATGCATAAATCCACGTCAAGGTTCCCGCACTGCTGGTCTACAGCGCAGCCATTCCATAAAAAATATCTGCTTCGTTTCCAAAGCAGATACACCGTTTCCCGCACAGAGGAAATCAGGATGTAAAGCTCTCGCGGAAGCTTCAGACCTCTCCATACCGAGCAGGTTTCCTGGCTGACAGATCAATGCGCCTTCTCCCCTTCTCATATCTTAAGATACAATGGACTTTTCCGAGAAGCGCTCCCTGTTCACAGTGACCGGATCGCTCAGGACTCTCACCTGATTCCCTTTTCACGCTGTCTTTCTTGGCATCGTGCACTCAATATGTTAATATGGAATTTATACACTGGTATCATATCACGGTTCCGGAAAGGAGTCAAGCTTATGCAGCTTTTATTTCTCGGCGACAGCATCACCGACGCCGGACATCATTTTACTTCCGATGGCCTGGGGAATGGTTTTGTCCGTCTTCTGTCACAGCAGCTTCCCGGCCATACGATCACAAACCGGGGACAGGACGGCTTTACGGTGCGGCGCACAGCGCAGATGCTGGCGCAGGATCCCGGCTCCTGCACTCCTGATCTGGCAACTCTCCTCGTGGGGATCAACGATGTTCCCCTTCAGCTTTTTGCCGGACAGACCCTGGACGATTTTGCCTCCGCTTACGAATCTGTCCTGAAGGCACTCGCTTCCTGCAAAACTGTGATCACGGCAGAACCTTTTCTTTTTGACCGGCCGGAATCTTACCGCGCCTGGCATCCCCTTCTTCTGGAGGAAAGCCGGATCATCCGAAAACTCTCCGAATCCCGGGGCTGTCTTTTTCTCCCGCTTCAGAAAATGTTCGATGATGCCTCCAGCCGCTACGGCACAGAGTCCCTTACCACTGACGGCATCCATCTGACTCCCTCCGGCAATGCACTGCTAGCGAAAGCCTGGCTCTCCCTGGCCGCTCCTTTTCTGTAATCTTCCTGTACAGAAGAAACTTTTATGGTTGCTCCTGTCCCTTCGCCTTCTCCCGGCGGCGTTTTGTCATCATGCCGCCGATCCGTCCTGTCTCCTTCGCAGAAAGGGTCTTCCATCCATCCTCCAGAACCCGGTTTAAAAGTCCCAGTTCCTCAGCAATCTCGTATTTTAATTTTTCTTCTCCCGTAAGATTCTTCAGATCAATTTTTTTCTCTCTGCTCATAAAAAGGGTCACACTCCTTTGCTTTCTACAGGAAGTATGACCCTTTTTTTCTTTATTTATACATCTCTCACCGGGGAATGATGATCGCAGCCGCGACATAAGCCAGGATCCCGGCTCCCCAGCTGAACGCTGTGATCACCGCCCATGCCAGGCGGACCAGGGTGGGATCCACATTAAAGTATTCTGCGATCCCCCCGCAGACGCCTGCCAGCATATAATTCGTATCTGATCTGTATAATCGCTTATTACTCATACTCTTTTCCTCCTGCTCATGCCTCAAAAGTCAGAATCATGCTTCCCATACCACATTCTGCCTCAATCTTTCTGGCGCTGCTTCTGTCCCCTTCGTTTACCTCTGCCGTTCCCGGATAGGAATGAGAGCCAAATTCCAGGGTTCCGCCTGCACATTCTCCCTCGAAATAGTATTCTTCCTCCAGACCTGCCAGCTGAGCAGAAAAAGTACCCATGCCGCACTCCAGCTCCATATGGGAGGCATCCAGAATTCCAATCTCCATATTTCCGCCCCCTACTTCCAGGGACACTTCCGAAGCGCTAAGCTCACCATCTATTCCGAGTTCACCGGCTGCCACCTGGATTTCCACCTTCTGCGCTCTCAGCTCTTCCGCATACACGGCTCCGGCTCCCGCCTCAATGTCGATCTCATCCATCAGATCCTCCGGAAGAAGCAGATTCATCGTCCCGCTTTCCCCCAGTTCCCCTGTAACGGAAAGCTTCAGCGTGCTCCCCTTCTTCCGTGCGCTGATCCGTCCGCTTCCCGTTTCTACCCCCACGGTATCTCCGGAAATCCGCTCATCTCCGTAAATAATATGGACATCTCCCAGTCCCACGTCCAGGTCGATCTTCCGGATCCCATCATAGTAATTCATCTCCTCTGAATCCAGATATCCCTGGTCATGGTGTTCCCGTATCTCCTTGTCATCCCGCTCAAGCCGGTCTTCCCAATCATCATCGTCCGGATCATACCCTCTCCAGGGCAGGTGATCGATATCCACACTGTCCTCAAAGGAACTTCTCACATCTGTCCAGCTCGCCCCCAGAACCATTCCCGCGATCACGCAGGCGGTTCCTCCGGCTGCACAGATCCCACTTATAATAAGAGCTGCCTTTGTACTCTTTTTCATTCGGATTCACCCTCCTCTCCTTTTCCATGCCGGAAAAGCTTCTGAATCTTCTCCACACTCCACCGGAACACCCGGGGGAAGATCTGAAATGCCAGCCAGATAAAAAACAGAACCAGAAGGATCCCAAGAGCTGCCACCAGAAGTCCCACACCGATTCCAACCAATCCTCCGGCCGGGTGAGCAGCGAGCCTCACCGCGCTGATCACAATACTGAAAATGCCTCCGCCGACCATGAGGATTCCCGAGAGAGCCAGAGCCAGAACAAGTCCCACCGCGCCTGCGATCAGCCCCAGCAGTCCTCCGCCTACGCCGAGCAGAATGGGACCGATCAGACAGATTGCCAGGATCAGAAGCGCCCATCCGCCGATTCCTCTGGGCTGGCGCTGCTCCCGTCGTTCTTCCCTGTGCTGCTGCCAGAGATTCTTCCGGAACTCTTCTTTCCCGGTTTTCTCTGCACCGTCCGCTCTCCTGGCCGGTGTCTGGCTCTGTTCCCGGAATCTGGAGTCCTGATAACCGTTCTCCGTAAATTCTCCCCTGTTTCTTCCCCCGTCTTTTAAATCCGCTTTGATCGTCGCCGCCACTCTTCCCGGGCTTCCCAGATCCTGGATCACCTGTGCTTCCTGCTCCGGCCCTGCCTCATCAAAATAATCCTCATAATACGCCAGGGCATCCTGCCGTTCTGCCTCCGGCACATCAGACAGCAGCCGCTCAAGCTGATTCATAAATTCCTGTCGATTCATCTTACACCTCTCCCTCAAATAATCTGGATATTTTTGACGAATAGCTCTTCCACTCCAGGCGGTAAAGCTGCAGCTGCACACTGCCTTTCTCCGTCAGCTTATAGTATCTCCTGTTTCTTCCGCTAAATTCCACATCATACACCATCAGACACTCATCTTTCTGTAATCTTCTGAGAACCGGATAGAGTGTAGACTCGGAAATATCAATCACCTGACGCACATCCTGGGTAATCTTATAACCGTAAGTCCCCTCCTTCTCCTTCGAGACGACCGCCAGCACGATGGCATCCAAAAGAGCTGCCCCTGTATTGAAAACCATATCTTCACTCCTTCTACTGTTTTTCGTGCAATACTATTTTGTTTTCTATATTATATGACATATAATATAGGTCTGTCAACAGTATTATATAACCTTCATAACTTCTTAAGATTTCCACAAAAAAATATGCAGTTTTCCAGCTTTCTCCGTTCCTTCGGAGACTTCCTGAAAAACTGCATATTCAACACATGATTCAGACTTTCATTTTCTCGGAAAGCCGCTTCAGCAGATCTTCCTGCAGATAAAAAAGAGTTTCAAAATGAAGAAATTCCAGCGCATTTTCATCCCAGAGAATCATCACCTTCGGCTCGAATTCCTCATCCCCCTCCCAGAACTGCAGCAGCATCGGAAAAGAGGAAATCACCGGAATCCGACAGGTAACATCTGCTCCGGCTATGGATTTTTCTATCCGTCCGCCCATCCCGGCACAGGCTGTCTTCAGTTCCTCCGTATGATCCTGGAAACAGGCTCCGTAGCGCTTCGCAAACGTTCCTGCATCCGGACTGGTCACTGGCATAAAACTGCCGGCCGTGCACCATCTCCCGGCTGCCGCCGGAACCTGTTCCCCACGGGAATAGCAGAGCAGATCATACACCGTCATCACCGTATGAAAAGAATCGCACCGTTTCCATCTGCCGTCTTCCTGCTGTTCTTCCACCTGACCACTCTCCCGGCTGATCCGGCAGGGCACGTTCAGATAGGTGAGAAAAATCCACTGCCTGTCTGCTGCCAGGTCATAGCGCAGGAGGATCCTCTCCTGATCATATGTCAGAAAAAGTTTCCTGGCCGCTTCCGCCTGCCTCTCATAATTGGATATTCTTTCCTCTGTTCTCATAATAATGCCAGCGCTTCTTCCAGCTTTCCGATCATCTCATCCACATGCTTTTCTTCTATAATAAGCGGCGGCACCAGACGAAGCACATCGCTTCCTGCAGAAATGACCAGAAGCCCTTTTTCAATGGCCAGGCTTACCAGTTTCCCCACCGGAAAACCGGTGACAACCAGCCCCTGCATCAGCCCTTTTCCACGGCGTGCCGAAAAGCAGTCGTACTTTTCCACCAGCCGGTCTAACTTTTCCTCCAGGTAAGGAGTGATCTTCTGCACATGCTCCAGGATCTGATCTTCTTTAAAGATATCAAACACCCGGCTGACTGCCGCACAGGCCAGAGGATTGCCCCCGTAAGTTGTTCCGTGATCCCCGGGAACCAGGGAGTTTTCTGCCGTTTTTTCATTTAACACAAAAGCCCCCACCGGAATCCCGCAGCCCAGAGCTTTGGCTGCTGTCATAATATCCGGCTGCACGCCGTACTCCTGCCAGGCAAACATCTGCCCTGTCCGTCCCATGCCACACTGAATCTCATCCAGAATCAGCAGGATATCTCTTTCATGGCAGAGCGCCTCCACTCCCTTTAAGAATGCCGGCTCTGCCGGGTAGATCCCGCCTTCCCCCTGGACAGTCTCCAGAATAATGGCGCAGGTTTTCTCTGTGATCAGTTCCTTTACGCTGTCCAGATTGTTAAACTCTGCAAACTTTACCCCGCCGATCATGGGTTTAAAAGGCTCCTGATAATGATCATTTCCGGTCACTGAGAGCGCTCCCATGCTCCGGCCGTGAAAAGAATGCTTCATGGCGATGATCTCATGGTCCGTAGTGCCATCCTTCAGATAAGCATATTTTCTCGCCGCCTTGATCGCTCCCTCAATGGCTTCCGTTCCGCTGTTGGTAAAGAAGACTTTTGACATTTTGCAGCTGTCCGCCAGCTTCTTTGCCGCCTCCACGGCCGGTCCGTTATAAAAAAGATTGGAGGTATGGATCACCTTTCCGATCTGCTCCGTCAGAGCCGCATTGTACTTTTCATTCTGATACCCCAGCGCAAAGACTGCAATCCCCGCAGCAAAATCCAGATATTCTTTTCCGTCTGTGTCATAGAGATACACACCCTCTCCCCTCTCCAGTACCACCGGAAAACGGTTGTAAGTGTGTAGCAGGTACTGTTCTCCCTGCTCCATATATTCCTGTTTTGTCATCCTTCTCACTCCTCATCTTCCCGGATAATAACAGTTCCGATCCCTTTTTTTGTAAAAATCTCAAGAAGCAGGCTGTGGGGGATTCGTCCATCCAGAATATGGACCCTGTTTACTCCATTTTCCACTGCATTAATACCTGTCTCTTATACACATCTCCGAGCCCACGAGACCGTACTAGATCT